>CBILOJ010000001.1:0-32250 GCA_966238525.1 uncultured Methylophilaceae bacterium
TCTTGGCGTCTTCCATCGCCTGCTTTTCCTCATTGCGCTTGCGCAGCTCCAGC
Organism: uncultured Methylophilaceae bacterium; assembly: GCA_966238525.1. Taxonomy (GTDB): domain Bacteria; phylum Pseudomonadota; class Gammaproteobacteria; order Burkholderiales; family Methylophilaceae; genus CBILOJ01. The sequence continues at coordinate 54 of CBILOJ010000001.1, forward strand.
GCATAGAGCTGCGCCTTGAGCATGGCCATGGCTTCGGCCTTGTTGCGGTGCTGCGAACGGTCGTTCTGGCACTGCACGACGATGCCAGACGGCATGTGCGTGATGCGTACCGCCGAATCGGTCTTGTTGATGTGCTGGCCGCCGGCACCCGAGGCGCGATAGGTATCGATACGCAGATCGGCCGGATTGATCTCGACCTCGATCGAGTCGTCGACTTCCGGGTAGACGAACACGCTGGCGAACGAGGTATGGCGACGATTACCCGAATCGAACGGCGACTTGCGCACTAGCCGATGCACGCCGCTTTCGGTACGCAGCATGCCGTAGGCGTAATCGCCGGAAATCTTGATCGAGGCACTCTTGATACCGGCCACTTCGGCTTCGGATTCTTCGAGCACTTCCACCTTGAAATCGCGCCGCTCGCAATAACGCAGATACATGCGCAACAGCATGGAAGCCCAGTCCTGCGCCTCGGTACCGCCCGAACCCGACTGGATATCGAGAAAAGCATTGCTGCCGTCCATGGGCTGGGAAAACATGCGGCGGAATTCCAGCTCGGCCACGCGCTGCTCAAGCTGTTCACTGTCGGCATCGATACCAAGCAAGGTCGCGTCGTCGTTCTCGTCGCGCGCCATGTCGAACAGCTCGCGGCTGTCGCGCAGGCCGCTTTCGACCTCGGCCAGCGTACCGACCACGAGTTCTAGCTCGCGCTTTTCGCGGCCCAGTTTCTGCGAACGCTCGTTATCTTCCCAGATGCCGGGATCTTCGAGCAGCTGGCTTACTTCTTCCAGGCGCTGTTGCTTGCTTTCGAAGTCAAAGATACCCCCGAAGAGCCAGGTTGCGTTGCGCCAGATCGGCCAGCCGATTGGCGATAGCGTTGATTTTTTCTACTTCCATGCGCGTCCGTCAAATGATTGAATTCAGTCGGCAATTATACCGCATGCCCCGCTTCCCGCAGTGTGGGGCTTTACCCGCGACGCTACGATTAATTATAGAATTGTCACAAAAGTGTAATGTTCAACTCCTACGATAGCGTCGGTTTCATTACATACCCAAACTGCTCCAGGAGATTTACATGCGGAACCTTAGTCGCTTTTTCCTTCACGCCAGCGCAGCAGCGAGCTTGCTGCTGGCTTCCAGTGCCTACGCCCTGGACCTCACCGGCGCAGGCGCCACCTTCCCCTATCCGATCTACGCCAAATGGGCCGAGGCTTACCATAAGCAAACCGGCGTCAAACTCAACTATCAGTCGATTGGCTCGGGCGGCGGCATCAAGCAGATCAGCAACAAGACCGTGGATTTCGGTGCTTCCGACATGCCCTTGAAACCGGAAGAGTTGGAAGAGAAAGGCCTGATCCAGTTCCCGACCGTAGTCGGCGGCGTGGTGCCGGTCATCAATATCCCTGGCGTCAAGACCGGCACGCTCAAGCTCAGCGGCCCGGTCCTGGCCGATATTTTCATGAAGAAGATCACCAAGTGGGACGATCCGGCGATCAAGGCGCTGAATCCTTCGCTCAGCCTGCCAAACAAGACCATTGCCGTGGTCCATCGCTCCGATGGCTCAGGCACCACCTTCGTCTTCACCAATTATCTATCCAAGGTCAGCCCGGCGTGGGGTAAGACAGTTGGCGCCAATACTGCTGTTTCCTGGCCTACCGGCCTTGGCGGCAAGGGTAACGAAGGTGTGGCTTCCTACGTTCAGCGCATCAAGAATTCGATCGGCTACGTCGAATACGCCTATGCAAAACAGAACCACCTGACGTCGACCCTGCTGCAAAATGCCGAGGGCGCATTCGTTCAGCCAGACATCAAGACTTTCCAGTCCGCCGCACAATACGCTAAATGGGACAAAGCCCCTGGCTTGTACGAAATCCTGACCAACGAGCCAGGCAAGGACAGCTGGCCGATCGCCGGTGCCACTTTCATCCTCATGCACAAGTCGCAAGCCAATCCGGCCAAGGCCAACGAGGTGCTCAAATTTTTCAATTGGAGCTATACGAATGGGGATAAAATGGCGGAATCGCTGGACTATGTACCCATGCCGGATAGCGTCGTCCAGCTGATCAATACCCACTGGAAAAGCAATCTCAAGAACAAAGAAGGCGCCGACTTCGTAGCAGTGCAGTGATGCAAAAGTCGCCGCGGGCTTCTATAATCAGCCCTTGCTAAGAAACCGCGACGGAGGATATACACATCTTCCTCCGCCGTGGTTTTGCATGTTTCATCTCAACCAAAGAGTCGCTACCGATGCCTAGTGCGCCGCCGAGATACAATGTGGGAGCTTTGCTGGACAAAGTTTTCCGCAATACCACGCTAACCTTCGCCTTTCTGGTTTTTGCCATACTTTTCGGCATCTTCATTGTTCTCTTCATTTCCAGTCTGCCCGCACTGAGCCACTTCGGCCTGTCATTTTTCGGCAGCGCGAAGTGGGACCCGGTCACCGAAGAATTCGGCGCCCTGGTACCGATCTACGGCACGCTGGTAACCTCGGCGATTGCCATGCTGATCGGCATACCGGTCAGCTTCGGCATCGCGCTATTCATTACAGAACTGACGCCGCGCTTTCTCAAGCGTCCGCTCGGTATCGCCATTGAACTGCTGGCTGGCATTCCCAGCATCATCTACGGCATGTGGGGGCTGTTCGTGTTCGCGCCCTTCTTCGCCGACAACATTCAGCCCTGGATGAACGATCACCTGGGCAGCCTGCCGCTGATCGGCGCGCTGTTCGAGGGGCCGCCGCTCGGGATCGGCATGCTGACTGCCGGCATCATTCTCGCGGTGATGGTCATCCCCTTCACCACCGCCGTCATGCGCGACGTATTCGAAGTCGTGCCGTCCATGCTCAAGGAATCCGCCTATGCCATGGGCGCGACCACCTGGGAAGTGGTGTGGCATATCGTGCTGCCCTATACCAAGGTGGGCGTGGTCGGCGGCATCATGCTGGGCCTGGGGCGCGCGCTCGGTGAAACCATGGCGGTCACCTTCGTTATCGGCAATGCCCATGAGCTCTCGACTTCGCTCATGATGCCGGGCAACACGATCTCCTCGGCACTGGCCAACGAATTCACCGAAGCGGTCGGCGATCTCTACACTTCGTCGCTGATCACGCTGGGCCTGACGCTGTTCTTCATCACGCTGATCGTCCTGTCACTATCCAAGCTGCTGCTGATCAAGCTGTCGTCGCGGGAGGGCAAACAGGCATGAAGAACTTCAACAACCGGCGCTACCTGATGCGCCGCTGCATCAACAGCTTCAATCTGGCCATGTCCATGGTCACGCTGGTATTCGCACTGACCTTCCTGTTCTGGATCCTGTGGACGCTGTTCAGCAACGGTTTTTCTTATCTGACCCTGCACGTGCTGACCGAAATGACGCCGCCGCCGGGCAGCGATGGCGGTCTCTTAAACGCCATCGTCGGCAGCATGATGATGGTCGCCGTCGCCGTGCTCATCGGCACGCCGATCGGCATTCTGGCCGGTACCTATCTTGCCGAGTTCGGGCGCGCCGGCTGGCTGGCGCCGGCTACGCGCTTCATCAACGACATCCTGCTGTCTGCGCCCTCCATCGTCATCGGCCTCTTCGTCTATGAAGTTGCCGTGCATAGCGCCGGGCATTTTTCCGGATGGGCCGGTGCACTGGCACTGGCGTTGATCGTATTGCCGGTCGTGGTGCGCACCACGGAAAACATGCTGCAGCTGGTGCCGAACAGCCTGCGCGAAGCGGCCGCCGCATTAGGCGCCCCACAGTGGAAAGTGGTCGTCATGATTTCCTACCGCGCGGCACGCGCCGGCATCATGACCGGCCTGCTGCTGGCGGTCGCGCGCATCAGCGGCGAAACAGCCCCGCTATTATTCACCGCACTCAACAACCAGTTCTGGACCACCGACCTCAGCAGTCCGATGTCCAGCCTGGCCGTCGTTATTTTCCAATTCGCCATGAGCCCGTTCGAAGACTGGCAGAACCTGGCCTGGGCCGGCGCACTGCTGATCACCCTGTTCGTCCTGGGGCTGAACATTCTGGCGCGTTCGCTGTTCCGCCCGAGCAGCAACTCATAACGGTTTAATCAGGAACACACATGCAAACTCAAACCACCGTGCCAAAGATCGCCGTCCAGAACCTGAGCTTCTACTACGGCAACTTCAAGGCATTGAAAGACATCAACCTCTCGATTCCGGGCAACGTGGTCACCGCGTTCATCGGCCCCTCCGGCTGTGGCAAATCGACCTTGCTGCGCACCTTCAACCGCATGTATGAGCTCTATCCCAAGCTGCGCGCCGAAGGCGAGATCCTGCTCGACGGCAAGAGCATTTTCCGCGCCGAGCAGGATCTCAACCTGCTGCGTGCCATGGTCGGCATGGTGTTCCAGAAACCGACACCGTTCCCGATGTCGATCTACGATAATGTCGCATTCGGTATCAAGCTCTACGAAAAGCTGCCCAAGTACGAGCTCGACCAGCGCGTGGAATGGGCGCTGAAGAAGGCCGCATTGTGGAACGAAGTCAAGGACAAGCTAGACCAGAGCGGTGCCAGCCTTTCCGGCGGCCAGCAGCAACGTTTGTGCATCGCACGTTGTATCGCCGTCAAACCTGAGGTGCTGTTGCTCGACGAACCCTGCTCCGCACTGGATCCGATCTCGACCGCGCGTATCGAGGAATTGATCCACGAGCTTAAATCCGAATACACCACCGTCATAGTCACGCACAACATGCAGCAAGCGGCACGCGTTTCCGATTACACCGCCTATATGTATCTGGGCGAGCTGATCGAATTCGGCAGCACAGACGCCATGTTCACCAAGCCCACGCGCAAGGAAACCGAAGACTACATTACCGGTAAATTCGGCTGACTCTACTTGCCATGCAAAAAGCCGGCATCATTGCCGGCTTTTTTATTATCTGCGTGTCCCATTGCAATCTGGTTCGCAACCTGCGGTTGCAAACCCTATGTTACTGCAATGCAAAAGCCGGCGTCGCCGGATTTTATCGTATGTATCACGCGCAACGATAGGATTGATCGCCCGGCAATGCTCGCAGCCTTACCCTGCCGTCACGCCCTCCATCACTGCCTGCGCAGCCTCGCTCCCGCTCCTACCTAGCACCTGGCGATAAAACCCCAGCATGCGCTCGGCCTGGACGTTGGCGGTCCATTGCGTGCTGACGTAACGTCGCCCCGCCTCTCCCAGCCGTTGGCGCAAGCCTGCGTCATTGAGCAACCTATGCGCTTTCTCGGCAAAAATACTTTCATCGCGCGGTGCGATTGAAGCACCTTCGCCTTCAATGAGGATGGAACGTGTGCCAAGCTCGGCGATCGCCACTACGGGCACGGCCTGCGCCATGGCCTCCAGCAGCACCAGTCCCTGGGTTTCCGACAACGAGGAAAACACGAACAGGTCCGCTGCCCGATAGCAGGCGTTGAGATCCGTATCTCGATTCAGATAACCGATGAAGCGGACATTGTCCTGCAGGCCCAGCTCGATGCTCATTTGCTGCAAGCTTGGCTGTGCCGGCCCCTCGCCCGCGATCAGCAGCAGCACGTCCGGCAGCTTGCGCCGCAGCTCGGCCGCCATGCGCAGCAGGAAGTCGATATTTTTCTCGAAGGCCACGCGGCCCAGATAAAGCATGACCGGGCGCTCCGGCATGATGCCATAACGTGCGCGGAACAGTGCACCGTCGGCGCGCTCGAAACGCGTTGCCGGCAGGCCGGTGGCCACCACCTCGGCTGGAGTATCGACACCATACTGGCGCAACACATCGAGTAGCGGCTGCGACGGCGCGATGATGCCGTCGACGGCGTTGCATTGCCGCCGCGAAATCTGGCGCGCCAGGCCGCGTGCCAACGGCCGCGGTATCCACGGCAAATAATGATGCAGGTAATCTTCGAAAAAGGTGTGATATGTAGCTACGCACGGCACATCGAGCAGATGCGCCAGCCGCAACCCCAGGTAATGTGCGACGAAGGGCGTATGGATATGCACCAGATCGTAATTTTCGCGCCGCAGTGCCTGCAACTGCGTTAGTGCTTCCCCGTAACGCATGAGCCGGTCTTCGGGATCGAAAAAGATACGGCGAGCGGGGATACGGTTGATCCAGCATTCGTCTGGAGTCGGCATCTCGCCTGCGGCCTGATAAGCCGGCGCCAACAGATGCACTTCGTGCCCCATCTGCTGCAGTTGCGTAACGAAGGTCCGGATCGAGGTAGAAACGCCGTTGACGCGCGGGAAGTAAACATCGGAGAGATAGAGAATCTTCATGCGTTCTTTCGTTTCGTTGAGGAACGGCCCGGTACCTTGGGCCGGTTAACGAAAATGCTAGCGAAATAACATGACAGATTCATGAAGCCGCAACACATGCAGTGCAGCTTGGTGCAATTACGGTGGTATCAAGCCTTGCTGGATCTGGCTCGACTACATCAAGTGAAAATCAGCAATCCCCAGACGACGACGAGGTTGACCAGGCTCAATAGTACCGCCGCGCTGCCGATATCCTTGGCACGCTTGGCCAAGGTGTGGTTTTCCAGCGAAATGCGATCCACGGTGGCTTCGATCGCGGAATTCAGCAATTCGACAATGATGACGAGCAATACGCTGCCGATCATCAATGCGCGCGCAATTGCGCCTTCGCCCAGATAAAAGGCCAACGGCACCAGGATCACCGCCAGCAGCACTTCCTGGCGAAAGGCATCCTCATTGCGGTAAGCGGCGGCAAGACCGGCCAGCGAATAGCCGAGCGCGTTGCATACACGGCGCAGGCCGGTCTTGCCTTTGTATGGGCTTTCCATGTTGTTCCAATCAGCAGAGGGATAAAACGTTGCTACAGCGCGGCAGTATAACAAAGAGGCGCCAGATGATGGCGTAGCGCGTGGATGATGACGGTTACAGCAGCAGCATGAGGCCGGCAATCAGCGCGCCTATGGCGGCGCCAGCGGTGACGTCGCTGGGATAATGCAGTCCGAGCACCACGCGCGACAGCGCAACGAGCACGATGAACGGCAGCACAAGCCCCGCCAGTGCCGGATAGTAGGCCAGTATCACCACACCGAGCGCGACGGCATTGAGCGTGTGGCCGGAGGGAAAGCTGAAACGGTCCAGCGGAATGCCGGTCAGGGCAATATCCTGATGTACTTCGTAAGGCCGAGGTCGCAAGGTATGGCCCTTCAGCCACTTGTACAACAGTGTGGCGCAAATGCCGGTGGCGGCAATATGCAGGCATGGCAGCAAGGCTGCTGCGCCCTCGCTCAGCAAGAGACCGAGCATGATGGCATACCAGAACACGCCGTCGCCGAGCCGGCTGACGAGGCGGAAAAAGCGCCGTACCCAGACATGGCGGCTGGTTTGGTTGATGCGTAAACAAAGAGCACTGTCGAATGCGCACATGCGCATGAAATAAAGACCGGGGCGCTGCATCAGACGGCTGGCCCGGGACGGCGGGAGGTCGCTGCTGGAAATGGTCATGCGCGCATCATGGCGCGCCGATGTAAATGCTGAGTGAAGGTTTTGTGATGGTTTTGTGACAGATACCATGCCACCTCAGGGCTGGTTTACACAGGCTCAGTCATCAAAGATGGTCATGGCCTGGAATTCACTGGCAGCTGGATTCCAGCGTGTGCTGGAATGACGGTTTAAGCCATGACCCCGGAACAATGAGTTCTTTGCTAAACATGCGCGCCCCAACACCGGCTCGATGACCGGATGCTGCTTTCGCCGAATGCGGGCTGAAAAATAGTCAGGCGCTGGCTGCGGCCTTGACGCTTTCAGCGATGCTCTCTGCCAGCGATTGCACTTGTTCGCGTGCGCGGCCTTCCACCATGACGCGAATCTTAGGCTCGGTACCGGAGGCACGCAGCAGCACGCGGCCACTGTCGCCAAGCGCCGCTTCCGCGGCCTTGACCGCCGCCTGGATAGGGACGCTGGCCTTGAGATCAATACGTTTCTGCACGGTGACGTTGATCAACACTTGCGGATAGAGAACGAGTTCCTGGCCAAATTCGGCTAACGTACGGCTGCTGGCGCGCAAGGCATGCAGCACCTGCAAAGCGGCAATGATACCGTCGCCACTGCTGTGCTTGTCCATACACAGGATATGGCCCGAGTTTTCGCCGCCGAGCTGCCAACCGTTCTGGTTGAGCAGTTCCAGCACGTAGCGGTCGCCCACGTTGGCGCGGGCAAACGGAACATCGGCGCGATCCAGCGCATGTTCGAGCGCGAGATTGGTCATCAGGGTACCGGCCACACCACCGGCCAGCAGGCCGTGCTGTCGGCGATGCATGGCAATGATATAGAGCAATTGATCGCCGTCGAGCAATCGACCCTGGTGGTCAACCATCACCACGCGATCACCGTCACCATCGAAGGCGATGCCGAGATCGGCATCATGCTCGAGCACGGCGCGGCATAGCGCTTCCGGATGGGTAGAACCGCAATCGAGATTGATGTTGAGGCCGTCGGGCTTGTTGCCGATGGTGATGACTTCTGCGCCCAATTCATGGAAAACGGGCGGCGCGACGTGATAGGTGGCGCCATGCGCGCAATCGAGCACGATCTTGAGGCCGCGCAGGTCGAGCGCGTTGGGAAACGTGCTTTTGCAGAATTCGATATAGCGGCCCGCGGCATCGTCGATGCGCCGCGCCTTACCGAGCCGGGCCGAATTCATCGTCTGCAGCGGCCGATCGAGCTCTTCTTCGATCGCATGTTCGACCTCGTCGGGCAGTTTGGTGCCCTGCGCCGAGAAAAACTTGATGCCGTTGTCCTCAAACGGATTGTGCGAAGCCGAAATGACGATGCCAGCTTGCGCACGCAATGCCCGCGTCAAGTGGGCCACGGCCGGCGTCGGCATCGGGCCGGTCAGCAGCACGTCGACCCCGGCCGCAGACAAGCCGGCCTGCAACGCGGATTCCAGCATGTAGCCGGAAATGCGCGTGTCCTTGCCGATGAGGACGGTGGGATGCGCACCGGGCGCCAGATGCGTGTCGAGCGTAGTCAGCACGCGTCCGGCTGCATAGCCCAAGCGCATCATGAAATCGGGCGTAATAGGCGCTACGCCTACCCGCCCGCGGATACCGTCGGTACCAAAGTATTTTTTGCTCATGGCGATGATTTCGAGATTAGGGTAATACCGCGGCAGCCACCTTGAGGGCGTCGGCCGTAGCTTTGACGTCATGCACGCGCACTATTCTAGCGCCTTTCATCACCGAGATCACCGAAGCGGCGATGCTGGCATGCAGACGCACGTAGACATCGCCGCCGGTCATCTGACCCAGTACTGATTTGCGCGACAGTCCGACCAGCAACGGGCGCCCCAGCTCGGCGATGTCCTGCAGCGCGCGCAGCAATGCGACATTGTGAACGGTGCGCTTGCCGAAGCCGAAACCGGGATCGAGCACGATGCGCTCGCCGGCGATGCCGGTGGCTTGGGCCGTAGCCAAGCGGTCGGCGAGAAAGGTGCGCACGTCTTCCACCACGTCGTCATACTGGGGATCGTCCTGCATGTTTTGCGGCAAACCCTGCATATGCATAAGGCAAACCCCGACATTGCTTCGCGCCACGATTTCCAGTGCGTCCGGTTCCTGCAGCGCACGCACGTCGTTGATGATATCGGCACCGGCAGCGATGGCTGCGCGCATGACCTCGGGCTTGTAGGTATCGACCGAAAGCGGCACGCCGGCCACCTTGGATAAGGCCTCGACTACCGGCACTACACGGCTCAACTCGTCATCCAAGCTAACCGGCGTAGCACCGGGTCGCGTCGATTCACCGCCGATATCGAGAATATCCGCTCCCTCGGCGACGAGTTGCAGCGCATGCTCTACCGCTTTTTCTGTCGATTCATATTTACCGCCGTCAGAAAAGGAATCGGGCGTGACGTTGACGATGCCCATGACGTGCGGACGCGAGAGGTCTAGCTGGTAACTGCCGCAGTGGAATTTCATAAGGGAATAATTAAGCCACATTCCGCCGCGAAAGACCATGCGGCGGAATGTGGCTCAGGTTTGTTACGCTTCAGATCTTGGCGATCGGCTGCGGCGTCGGCTCGGCCTTGGGACCGGAGCTGCCGCTGCTGTCACGCGGTGACGGCGTGGTAGGCTGGCTCGGCTTGGGCGGCCGTGGCGGCAAGCCGGCCATAATGTCGTTGATCTGCTCGGCATCGATGGTTTCCCATTGCAGCAATGCGGCGACCATGGCTTCGACCTTGTCGCGGTTGGCTTCGAGCAGGCCGCGCGCAATCGCATACTGTTCGTCGAGGATGCGGCGGATTTCGCCATCGACCTTCTGTTGCGTCGCTTCCGAAATCGTCTTCGAGGTCATGCTGCCGAAGAACGAGTCCTGCTCGCTGCCGGCGTAAACCATGGTACCAAGCGCATCGGACATGCCGTAACGCGTCACCATGTCGCGCGCCATCTTGGTCGCACGCTCGAAGTCGTTTGAAGCACCGGTCGACATCTGGTGCATGAAGATTTCCTCGGCGATGCGACCGCCGAACAGGATGGAAATTTCCTCCAGCATCTTGTCGCGGTAGTTGCTGATGTGGTCGTGCTCTGGCAATTGCCAGGTCAGACCCAATGCCCAGCCGCGCGGCATGATGGTGACCTTGTGCACCGGATCGGCCTTCGGCAGCAGCTTGGCCACGACCGCATGGCCGGACTCGTGGTAGGCCGTATTGCGGCGCTCTTCCTCGCGCATGAGCATGGATTTGCGCTCAGGGCCCATGTAGATCTTGTCCTTGGCATCCTCGAAATCGGACATCTCGACCGTACGCTTGTTGCGGCTCGCCGCCAGCAAGGCAGCCTCGTTGACCAGGTTGGCGAGATCGGCACCCGAGAAACCGGGTGTACCCCGCGCCAATACTTCGGCCTTGACGTCGGAATCGATAGGCACCTTGCGCATGTGCACCATGAGAATCTGCTCGCGACCGCGGATATCGGGCAGGCCGACCATGACCTGGCGGTCGAAACGGCCCGGACGCAGCAGTGCCTTGTCGAGCACATCGGCGCGGTTGGTGGCGGCGATGACAATGACGCCGGAATTGGCTTCGAAGCCGTCCAACTCGACCAGCAGCTGGTTCAGCGTCTGTTCGCGCTCGTCGTTGCCACCGCCGGTGCCGGCACCGCGATGACGGCCCACGGCATCGATTTCATCAATGAAGATGATGCAGGGCGCAGCCTTCTTGGCCTGCTCGAACATGTCGCGTACGCGGGCGGCGCCGACGCCGACAAACATTTCGACGAAGTCGGAACCCGAAATCGTGAAGAACGGCACCTTGGCTTCACCGGCGATGGCCTTGGCCAGCAAGGTTTTACCGGTTCCTGGGGGACCGACCATGAGCACGCCACGGGGGATGCGCGCGCCCAGCTTCTGGAATTTGCCGGGATCGCGCAGGAATTCGACCAGCTCGGACACTTGTTCCTTCGATTCGTCACAGCCGGCAACATCGGCAAATGTGATCTGGTTGGTGTTTTCATCAAGCTGGCGCGCACGGCTCTTGCCGAACGAGAAGGCGCCGCCCTTGCCGCCGCCCTGCATCTGCCGCATGAAGAATACCCAGACGCCGATCAACAGCAGCATCGGGAACCAGGAAACGAAGATGTTCATGAGCAGCGAAGGCTCTTCGTCGGGCTTGGCCTCGACGACGACATTGTTCTTGAGCAGATCGGACACCAGCCATGGGTCGGTTGGCGCATAGGTGTTGAATTTCTTGCCTTCAGTCGTGATGCCGCGCAGCACGCGGCCGTCGATGACGACTTTCTGGATGTGGCCCTGTTTCACCTCATCGATGAACTGCGAGTAGACCACCTGGCTGTCGGCCGCATTCTTGACGCCGAACTGGTTGAACACCGTCACCAGCACCAGCGCGACGATGAGCCAAATGGCGATATTCTTTACGATGTTGTTCAAGTCCCGTTCCTTAGCAATAGGGAAGCAATAATGGTAATTCTAAACTTATTTTCAGGCGGTTGCCGGACTCTCCGGCATCACCGCTATCCTGCGCCTTAGCCCCAGCAGATACACCTCGCTGCTGCGATCGCGCGAAGCTTTGGGCTTGCGTGTGGCAACCTTGTCGAAACCCGCACGCATGTTGCGTACGATATCGTCGAAACCTGATCCGGCGAACACTTTGACCAGGAAACTACCCTCCGGTTTCAGCCATTTCAGACTGAATTCAAGCGCCAGTTCGGTCAGGTAAGCAGCACTCGCCTGATCCATCGCACTGATGCCACTGATATTGGGGGCCATGTCGGCGATTACAAGGTCTACCGGCTGCCCGTTCAACATCTGTTCCAGCTGCTCCAGTATCGCCTGCTCGCGGAAGTCGCCCTGGATGAAAGTGACGCCGCCGACAGGCGCCATTTCCAGCAGGTCGAGCGCGATGACGCGACCCTTGCCCTGCAATCGCCGTGCGGCGACCTGCGACCAGCTACCTGGTGCAGCGCCAAGGTCAACGATGGTCATGCCAGGCCGGATCAATTTGTCGCGATCGTCGATTTCGATCAGCTTGTAGGCCGCACGGGCGCGATAGCCGTCCTGCTTCGCACGTTTGACGAATTCGTCGTTCACATGCTCCTGCATCCAGGCTTTGCTGCTGGTCGGTCTGCGTTTCATCTGCTAAACTGCGGCCTTTTTAATCAACAAGATAACGGTTTATGACTCAGGCGCAGCCCCAACAGTTAAGCAGCAAGCACATCAGCCATCTGCGCGCGCTGGGCCACGGCCTCAACCCCGTGGTCATGATAGGCAACAACGGCCTTACCGAGAAAGTCCTGCACGAAATCGACGTGAGCCTGCAGGCGCACGAGCTCCTCAAGATCAAGGTGCATGGCGACGACCGCGCGCAGCGCATTCAGATGCTGGAAGCCATCTGCACGCAAACCCACGCCATCCCCGTTCACCATATCGGCAAGCAGCTGCTCGTCTACCGCGCAGCGGACAAGCCGCGTATCGTTTTCCCCAAATAAACCCGCCGACTAGCGGCTGGACTTGAGCACCAGCGCCACGCCGAGCAGACTTTGCAGCAGATAGGCGATGCTGGCCACGCCGTGCCAGGTGCGAAAACGATCGGCGAATACGCTATGCATGACGTCAGCGGGCATGGCCTGCGCCTTGAGCCCGGCGACGATAGGCTGGATACCGAAATGGCCGGCCAGCGTCAGTAGCAGCATCACCAGCACAATCCAGAAATACGGCTGGCGCAAGGCTGAAATACCCACGCGCATCAAGCGCTGGGTCAGGAGATAAACTGCGCTGACCATGCCCACACAGGCCACCAGGGTGAACAGCCTGCCCGCCAGCATGCCGGCGAGCTGCTTGTCGGACAGCGTCGTGAACAGCGTGGGCGCCACCAGATAACCGATAGCCCACAAAGCGCCGACCCAGGCGGTAATGAAGATCAGTGCGAGCTTGTCAGACCAATGATTCATAGAGTGGCTATCGGCTAGATGTATTGGACGTCCAGCACTTCATAAGAACGCATACCGCCCGGTGCCATGACTTCAGCCACGTCGCCGGCCGACTTGCCGATCAGCGCGCGGGCAATGGGCGAGCTGACTGAAATCTTGCCACCCTTGATGTCGGCTTCGTCGTCGCCGACGATCTGATAGGTGATCACGCCGCCATCATCCATGTCTTCCAGTTCCACGGTCGCACCGAACACACAATGGCCTTCCGCATTCAGCGTTTGCGGATCGATGACCTGGGCATTGGCCAGCTTGGCTTCGATTTCGGCGATGCGGCCCTCGATGAAGCTTTGGCGCTCTTTGGCGGATTCATACTCTGCATTTTCGGAGAGGTCGCCCTGGGCGCGCGCTTCGGCGATCGCCTGGATCACGGCGGGACGCTCGACGCCGCGCAGGCGCTGCAGTTCGGCCTTGAGCATCTCGGCGCCTTTGACGGTGACGGGGATCTTGTTCATTCGAATTTTCCTTAGCTGTAGCTGTTCCTAAAAACAAAAACCACACCTGTAGGCAGGCGTGGTTTGTGAATGTCGTTATCTTATTACTTTGCCAGCTGGCGATGCAAGTGCTGTAAAGACAGTACTTCGATTTCCTGCAGGTGCGCCATACCGATGCAGGCCGCCTTGGCGCCCGCCAGCGTCGTGTAATAAGTTACCTTGTTCTGCAGCGCGCTGCGCCGGATGGCATAGGAATCATGCACCGCGCGCTTGTCTTCGACCACGTTGACGATAAAGCTGATCTCGCCGTTCTTGATCATGTCGACGATGTGCGGCCGGCCTTCGGCTACCTTGTTGACCGGTGCGACAGTAAGTCCGGCTGCGGTCAGCGCCGCCGCCGTACCACGCGTGGCTACCAGCTGGAAGCCGAGATCGGCCAGTGCTTGTGCGACTTCCACCACTTTTTCATGGTCTTCGCGTCGCACGCTGATAAAGGCGCGACCAGCATTCGGCAACCGCGTGCCGGCCCCGAGCTGGGACTTGACGAAAGCTTCGGCGAAGGTACGACCGATGCCCATGACTTCACCCGTGGACTTCATTTCCGGTCCGAGGATGGTATCCACGCCTGGGAACTTGATGAACGGGAATACCGCTTCCTTGACCGAGTAGTACGGAGGCACCACCTCGTGCGTAATACCCTGCGCCGGCAGGCTCTTGCCGGTCATGCAGCGCGCAGCGGCTTTCGCCAACTGTATGCCGCAAGCCTTGGACACGAACGGGACGGTACGCGAGGCACGTGGATTGACTTCGAGCACGTAGACGGTATCGCCCTGGCTGTTGTTCTGGATCGCGAACTGTACGTTCATGAGGCCGACGACACCGAGCGCCTGCGCCATCTGTACCGTCTGCCGGCGCAGCTCGTCCTGCAATTCCTCAGACAAACTGTAAGGCGGCAGCGAACAGGCCGAATCGCCCGAGTGCACGCCGGCCTGCTCCACGTGTTCCATGATGCCGCCGATGATGACGTTCTCGCCGTCGCACAAGGCGTCGACGTCGACTTCCTTGGCGTCGTTGAGGAAGCGATCGAGCAGCACCGGCGATTCGTTCGACACCTTGACCGCCTCCCGCATGTAGCGCTCGAGCTGCGCCTGTTCGTGAACGATTTCCATGGCGCGGCCGCCGAGCACGTAGGACGGGCGTACGACGAGCGGATAGCCGATCTCCTGCGCCAGGCGCAGCGCTTCCTGCTCGGTGCGCGCCGTGCGGTTCGGCGGCTGCTTGAGGCCGAGTTCGAACAGCATCTGCTGGAAGCGTTCGCGGTCTTCGGCACGGTCGATGGCGTCGGGGCTGGTGCCGATGATGGGTACGCCGGCCTTTTCCAGGTCGCGCGCGAGCTTGAGCGGCGTCTGGCCACCGTACTGGACGATCACGCCCTTGGGTTTTTCCAGCGCAACGATCTCGAGTACGTCTTCCAAGGTTAGCGGCTCAAAATAGAGGCGGTCGGAAGTGTCGTAGTCGGTCGATACGGTTTCCGGGTTGCAGTTGACCATGATGGTTTCATAGCCGTCCTCGCGCATGGCGAAGGCGGCATGCACGCAGCAGTAGTCGAATTCGATGCCCTGGCCGATGCGGTTCGGTCCGCCACCCAGCACCATGATCTTGTCGCGCGTGGTTGGCTGCGCCTCGCACTCTTCCTCATAGGTCGAGTACATATAGGCGGTACGCGTGGAGAACTCGGCGGCGCAGGTATCGACGCGCTTGTAGACCGGGCGCACGTTGAGCGCCTGGCGGTAGGCACGCACGGCATGCTGGTCCGTGCCCAAAAGCTGCGCCAGCCGGCGGTCGGAAAAGCCGCGTCGCTTGAGCTGGAACAGCAGGTCACGGTCGAGATCGGCAAGATGGCGGCCCTTGAGTGCCTGCTCGCGCTTGATGAGATCCTCGATCTGCACCAGAAACCAGGGGTCGATCTTGGAATGGTCAAAGACCTGCTCCACCGACATGCCGTGACGGAAAGCATCGCCCACGTACCAGATGCGTTCAGGGCCGGGTTCGCCGAGTTCCTTCTGGATCAGGTCGATATCGTCGGTTTTCTCGTCGAGACCGTCGGCGCCCACTTCGAGACCGCGCAAGGCTTTCTGGAAACTTTCCTGGAAGGTACGGCCAATGGCCATTACTTCACCAACCGATTTCATCTGTGTCGTCAGGCGGGAATCGGCCTGCGGGAATTTCTCGAAGGCGAAGCGCGGTATCTTGGTGACGACGTAATCGATGGTGGGTTCGAACGAGGCCGGCGTGGCGCCGCCCGTGATTTCGTTCCTGAGCTCGTCCAGCGTATAACCAACGGCAAGCTTGGCCGCGATCTTGGCAATTGGAAATCCGGTCGCCTTGGACGCCAGCGCCGACGAGCGCGACACGCGCGGGTTCATTTCGATGACGATCATGCGGCCGTCATCGGGATTGATCGCGAACTGCACATTGGAACCGCCGGTATCGACGCCGATCTCGCGCAGCACGGCAATGCTGGCGTTGCGCATGAGCTGATATTCCTTATCGGTCAGCGTCTGCGCCGGCGCTACCGTGATCGAATCGCCGGTATGCACGCCCATCGGGTCGAGATTCTCGATCGAACAGATGATGATGCAGTTGTCCTGGTTGTCGCGCACCACCTCCATCTCGTATTCTTTCCAGCCCAGCAGCGACTCCTCGATCAGCAATTCGTGCGTGGGTGAAGCCTCGAGGCCGCGCTCGCAGATGCTGAGAAATTCTTCGCGATTGTAGGCAATGCCGCCGCCGCTGCCGCCCATGGTGAACGAGGGCCGGATGATGGCGGGATAGCCGATCGAGGCCTGTACCTGCAGCGCTTCTTCAAGACTATGCGCCACGGCGGAGCGTGCCGAACTCAGACCGATTTTGGTCATGGCGACCTTGAACTTTTCGCGGTCCTCGGCCTTGTCGATGGCTTCCTTGCTGGCACCGATGAGCTCGACGCCGTATTTCTCGAGCACGCCTTCGCGCGCCAGATCGAGCGCGCAGTTCAGCGCCGTCTGCCCGCCCATGGTCGGCAATAACGCATCGGGACGCTCGATGGCGATGATCTTCTCCACCACCTGCCAGGTCACGGGCTCGATGTAAGTGGCGTCGGCCATCTCCGGGTCGGTCATGATGGTGGCCGGATTCGAATTCACCAGAATGACGCGATAACCCTCTTCGCGCAGCGCCTTGCAGGCCTGGGCGCCGGAATAGTCGAACTCGCAAGCCTGGCCGATAACGATAGGGCCGGCGCCGATGATGAGAATGCTGTTGATGTCTGTACGTTTTGCCATCTTCGAATGTCTAGTGAATGTTCCCGGTCAGGGGAAACTTACCAAAAAAAACTTGTTCGCCATTGTTATGGCGGTAGCTATGTCGCCTGCATCATGCGCCTCGATCCGAGCAAACCAGGTACGTGCTTCCGATTTCCGCGCCGACGGCGTTGTTGTGCCTGTCATCAGATCCGCCGGGAATTTTCTGAATTCCATCATCCCCCGCGTACGAACTCACCACTGCCGGCATCGCCGTATCAGTAGTCGGATTGCGGCATCAGGCCTGTTTATGGCTTTTCATCAAATCGATGAAGCGATCGAACAGATAATTCATTTCATGCGGACCCGGGCTTGCTTCCGGATGGCCCTGGAAGCTGAAAGCCGGCTGGTCGGTGCGCGCAATGCCCTGCAGGCTGCCGTCGAACAGCGACACGTGAGTGGCGCGCAAATTGGTGGGCAGGCTTTGCGGATCGACAGCGAAACCGTGATTCTGGCTCGTAATGAACACACGCTTGTCGTCGGTGTCCTGCACGGGATGGTTGGCACCGTGATGGCCGAATTTCATCTTGATGGTCTTGGCGCCGCTGGCCAGGCCGAGCAATTGGTGGCCCAGGCAGATGCCGAAGGTAGGCACGCCCTGGTCTACCAGGGTCTGGATAGCATCGATAGCGTAATCGCAAGGCTCGGGGTCGCCTGGGCCGTTAGACAGGAAAATACCATCGGGGTTGAGCGCCAGCGCTTCCTCGGCCGTGGCTTGCGCCGGCAGCACAGTAACCTTACAGCCGCGCGACGTCAGCATACGCAGGATATTGCGCTTGACGCCGTAGTCGAACGCCACCACGTTGAGCCCGGCCTGTTGAGGCTTGGTATAGCCCTCGCCTAGCCGCCACTCGCCGTCCTCGAAATGATAGGACTGTTTGGTGCTGACCACCTTGGCCAGATCCATGCCGGCCAGACCGGGGAATGCCCGCGCCAACTCCAGCGCCTTGGCCTCGTCCACCTCGCCGGCCATGATGCAGCCGGATTGCGCACCCTTTTCACGCAGGATGCGCGTGAGTTTGCGCGTATCGATGTCGGCGATCGCCACCACGTTTTTCTCGACCAGATAATCCGACAGCGATTGCTCGCTGCGCCAGCAGCTTGTGGCCAGCGGCAAGTCGCGGATGATGAGTCCACTGGCATAAACCGCGTCTGACTCAACGTCATCGGGATTCACGCCGACATTGCCGACATGCGGATAGGTCAGCGTGACGATCTGCTTGGTATAGGAAGGGTCGGTCAGGATTTCCTGATAGCCCGTCATTGAGGTATTGAATACCACCTCGCCGACGGTAGAGCCGGCAGCACCGATGGAAATGCCCCGAAACACCGTTCCGTCTGCAAGTACGAGTATGGCAGGCAGGGTTTGAGGCAATTCATAACTCCTTGAAATT
The DNA here is from genome assembly GCA_966238525.1 of uncultured Methylophilaceae bacterium. Classification (GTDB taxonomy): domain Bacteria; phylum Pseudomonadota; class Gammaproteobacteria; order Burkholderiales; family Methylophilaceae; genus CBILOJ01. Next base: position 18,666 of record CBILOJ010000001.1, read on the forward strand.
CAGATTACTGTTTGCTGCGAGTGCTCCCATGGAGCGGATGTGCAAAGCGGGAGGAGCATGCACTCTTCCCGCTTTTTGATTTGTGAAATTATAGCGCAGAACGGCCCCGTCTTCAACGAGATTCGTTAGCGACATCTCCGGCTGCGGCTACTTCAGACCGAGCACGTCTTGCATGTCATAAAGCCCCGCGGTCTTGTCGGCCAGATACTTGGCGGCGCGCAATGCACCAAGTGCAAATGTGGCGCGGCTCGATGCTTTGTGTGTCAGCTCGACGCGTTCGCCGGTACCGGCGAATAGCACCGTGTGGTCGCCCACCACATCGCCGCCGCGGATAGTGGCGAACCCTATGGTGTTGGCATCGCGCTCGCCGGTAACGCCTTCGCGGCCGTAGATCGCGCATTCGGACAGATCGCGGCCCAGCGCCGATGCCGCGGCCTCACCCAGGCGCAAGGCCGTACCGGATGGCGCATCAATCTTGTGCCGGTGGTGCGCCTCGATAATCTCGACGTCATAGCCCTCCGCCAACACCTTGGCCGCCGCCTGCACGAGGCTGATCAGCAGCGTGACGCCAACGCTCATGTTGGGCGCAAAGACAATGCCGATGTCGCGTGCTGCCGCCTCGATCTCGGCCTTCTGTTCGGCGCTGAAGCCGGTCGTGCCGATGACAAGGCCGACGCCGGCCTGACGGCAAGCGGCAAGATACTGCAGACTGGCTTCGGGGCGGGTGAAGTCGATCAGCACGTCGGCGCCTTGCAGCGCGGAGGCAATATCGTCACTCACCCGGACGCCGGTCGTCTTGCCCAGCGGCTCGCCGGCATCGCGTCCGATCAAAGGGCTGCCCACACGATCCAGCGCCGCATGCAAGGCCAGGCCCTCATCAGCGATGATGCCTTCCAGCAAGGCATGCCCCATGCGGCCGGTGCAGCCCGCAATCACTACTTTCAACATTTGCTTTCCATTCTCACAACGAGGCGGTCACAGCCGCTGTTTTTTCTTGTGTCGGCCGCGAACGGTCAGGCTCGATCATCGATCCAGCTGAAAGCCTCCCCGACAATTTGGCAGAACACATCGCTTTATTCCGCCACACCCATATTACGAATTAAAAACCAATTTTTTCCAGCATGCGCTCGAAGTAGCCAGGTGCGCCCTCTGGCGGCAAATCGTCTTCGGGCGTGGGCTCAACCGGCTGTTTGGGTTCAGCCTGCGGCTTAACAGGTTGTGGTTGTGTTTCAGCCGGCACAGGCTCCGCCGCAGGTGGTGGTGCGGCAGCCGGCGCGGGGCCAGAATCCTGTGCAGGCGCGGGCGCAACCTCGGCAGGTGCCGCTGCGGGCGGCTCAGCTTCCGGCTCGGGTACTATGGCCGGTGCCCGCTCAGCTTCGGGCTGGCTCGGTTGGCGCTTGGCAGGCGCTTCTTGCGCTGCCGGCTGAGGCTCTTCGGCAGGCGCAGGTTCAGACTTGCTTTCCGGCGCTTTAACCGGTGCCGGGGAGCTCTTCTGCTCGCCATCGGGTTTCACCAGTTCTTCTGGTGCTGCTTGCGGCGTATTGATTTCCTCGTCGTCCTTCCAGAACATGAGTCGATCGAGCAAACCCTTGTCTTCCGACTTTTTGGTCTGCGTCTCGGAAGGCTGAGATTCGGGTACGGCAGGATCACGGCCGGCAGGGATCACATCGCCACGCACACGCTTGAGCGCATCGTTCTCGAACTCCATGATCACACGGCGCTGCTCGATGATCTTGCCGGCTTTGCGCATTTGGTAAAAGTAGTCCCAGCGGTCGGGATGGAAGCCATCCTGGATCAACGGCGTACCCATAATGAAGCGCACCTGGGACTTGGTCATGCCAGGTTTGAGCTGCAGCATCATTTTCGAGGTCACCACATTACCCTGCTGGATATCCATCTTGTACGGCTTGATCGAAGGCAGGCTGGCATTGCAGGAGGCGCATAACAGCGCGAGGAGTATGATTATGTGGCGCATTACCATGACTTTGGCTGGAAATGGCGCTAATATACCATGATGCCGATACGCTGATAAACGTAGCGGCAAATAACGAATTCAATGAATCCTAAGACCCATGCGCGAGCCCAACGAACTCAAAAATGCCGGCCTCAAGGCCACCCTGCCTCGATTGAAGGTGCTCAGCCTGTTCGAGAACAGCAAGGAACGGCATCTATCGGCGGAAGACGTCTACAAGATTCTGCTGACTACCGGAGAAGATGTCGGACTGGCTACGGTCTATCGTGTACTGACCCAGTTCGAACAGGCCGGCCTGCTGGTACGCCACCATTTCGAAAGCGGCAAGGCTGTGTTCGAATTGAACCAGGGCGGTCATCACGATCACATCGTCTGTCTGCAATGCGGCCGGGTCGAAGAGTTCTTCGACGAAGAGATCGAGAAGCGGCAGAAAATGGCGGCAACCGAGCGTGGTTTCAAAATTCACGACCACTCGCTCTACATTTACGCCGACTGCACCAAGCAGCCCTGCCCGTACAAATCCTGAAGCGGCTACAGCCCCAGCATTTCGCTGGCATGACGCCGCGTGGTTTCGGTAATCTCCAATCCGCCGAGCATGCGCGCCACTTCGTCGACGCGCTCGCGTTGATCCAGCCTTTCGATCCGGCTTAAGGTACTGCCGTTTTCCAGCGACTTGCTGACGCGCAAGTGCTGTGCGCCTTGTGCCGCCACCTGTGGCAAGTGCGTGATAACGAGTACCTGGCGCTTCTCTCCAAGCTGCTTGAGCAATTGTCCCACCACCTCTGCTACACCACCGCCGATACCGACATCGACCTCATCGAAAATCATGCTCGGCACCTCGACCTGCTGCGCCGTAACGACACGAATCGCCAGGCTGATACGCGACAATTCACCGCCCGATGCCACCTTGGCCAGTGGACGCGCCTCAACACCGGCATGCCCGGCTACGAGAAATTCCACCTGCTCCAGTCCTGAGACCGCGGGTGACACCGGCACGAGGTCGACGGCGAATCGACCACCCGACAAAGCCAGGCGCTGCATTTCAGCGGTGATGGTAGTGCCCAGGCGTTGCGCCGCTTCCCTGCGGCCAGCGCTCAGCTCTTGCGCCACTGTCATGTAGGCCTGCTGCGCGGCGGTTTCGCGCTGGGCGAGTGCTTCGTCACCACCGGCTGCATCGAGCTCAGCCACGCGTGCTTGCGATTGCGTCAGCAGCGCCGCCAGCTCATCGGGGCGTACGCGATACTTGCGCGCCAAGGTGTGGGCTTCCTGGATGCGCGCTTCCACTTCGGCGAGGCGTTCAGGATCGAGCTCGGCACGTTGCAGATAGCGGTTGAGGAAACGATCGGTTTCCTCCAACTGGATCAAAGCGGAATCCAGCGTATCCAGCGCTTCCTGCAGGCTGGGGTCGTATTCCAGCAGCTCCTGCAGCTTGTGTTGTGCCGCGACCAGCTGGCGCTCGGCCGCCATATCCCCTTCGCCGAGCAATTCGCGGCACTGTTCGGCGCCGGCCAGCAGGCTGGCGCCATGTGCAAGCTTGCTGTGCTCTTGCTGCAGCGGTTCCCATTCTTCATCTGACGGCGCGAATTGCGCCAACTCCCGCGCCTGGTCACGCAACACGGCAAGTTCTTCAGCGTAAGCCGCAGCGTTTCGTTCCATCTCGATACGGCGTTCATGCAGTTCGCGCCAGTCGCGGTAACGAGTCGCCACCTGTTGCGCCAAGTCGCCAAGACCGGCGTAGTCGTCGAGCACCTGGCGCTGGTAAGCAGGCTTGAGTAGCGAGTGATGCGCGTGCTGGCTGTAGATGTCGACCAGATATTCGCCTGCCTCGCGCAATTGCTGCATCGTGGCCGGCATGCCATTGATGAAAGCGCGCGAGCGGCCATCGGCGTAGATGACGCGACGCAACAACAACTCGCCCTCGTCAGCCTCGATTTCGCTGACAGCCAGCCAATCCTTGAGCGCCGCCAGCGCACTGATGTCGAAGCTCGCGCTGATTTCGGCGCGCTCGCAACCGGCGCGTGTAATGCCGCCTTCGCCGCGCGCACCGAGCGCCAGCGACAGGGCGTCGACGAGTATGGATTTGCCGGCGCCGGTTTCCCCCGTGAGCACGGTGTAGCCGCGCTCGAATTCGAGATCGAGTGCATCGACAATGACAAAATCGCGTATGGATAAATGTTGCAGCATGCGTCAGCGATGGAAGACCATCAGCCCCAATGTAGTTTTTGCCTGAGCATATCGTAGTGACTGTGGCCTAGCGGATGCAGCAGGGCCACGGTCTTTTGCGCGCGCTGCGCCAGAATCTTGTCGCCGGGCTGCAAGGCGATCTGCATCTGGCCGTCGAAATGCAGGCGCGCATCTTCCGCCTGCACTACTGCCACCTCAACCTTGCTCGCGCTACTGATCGCAATCGGCCGATTGCTCAAGGTATGCGGGCAGATGGGCACCAGCGCGATGGCGTCCAGCGTAGGATGCAGGATCGGACCGCCAGCCGACAATGAATAAGCCGTGGTGCCCGTGGGCGTGGCCAGAATCAAGCCATCCGAACGCTGCCGGTGCACGAATTGGCCGTCGATGTGCACTTCGAGCTCGATCAGGCGCGACAATCCGCTCTTGTTGACCACGACGTCGTTGAGGGCGAAACCCTGGCTGATGGTCTGACCATCGCGCATAACGACGGCGGAAAGCAGCATGCGCTGCTCGGTGTTGAATTCGCCCGCGAGTATGCTGGCCACGCCGTCGAGCATGGACTCGGCGATGAGGTCGGTCAGGAAACCGAAGCGGCCGCGATTGATGCCGACCAGTGGAATATCGTAATCGACCAATGCGCGCGCCACTGACAGCATGGTACCGTCGCCGCCGACGACGACGGCAAGATCGGCATGCGCGCCGAGCACATCGATGTGTACCGTGGTATAACCCTGGATTTCCGACTGCTGCGCCGTGGCTTCCTCGACCAGAATGTCGATGCGCCGTTCGGTAAGATATTGCGCCAGCGTCAGTATCTGCTCCCGTATTTCCGGATTCATGTACTTGCCGATGATGGCAATGGTCTGGAATGGGCTTGTCATGGCTGGCATTAAATCATAGATTGTCGAAGCCGGCATAGTGCATGGCCGGCGATACATATTGCACGATACGCGCTGGTGCCGGATAATTTTCCAGCCCGGCGACCGCAAGCTCCGCACTGCCGGCAAAGCCTGATGGCTGCTGAACTTAGAGCGATTTTCGAACTCCACGGCATGATGCTAGACAAACGCGCACAAATCCTGCTCAAGACCTTGGTCGAGCACTACATCAACGACGGCCAGCCGGTCGGGTCGCGCACGCTTTCGCAGTGCTCGGGGCTCGATCTGAGCCCGGCGACGATACGCAATGTGATGTCGGATCTCGAAGAGCTGGGCTTCATCGCCAGTCCGCATACTTCGGCCGGACGCGTGCCGACCCAGCGCGGCTACCGCTTCTTCGTCGACACCCTGCTCACGCTGAAGCCATTGCAGCAGCAGGAAATCCAACGCCTGGAATTGGCCTTGTCTTCGCCCGATCCGCAGGAATTGATTGCTTCGGCCGCGGGCCTGTTATCCAGCCTGTCCAGTTTCGCCGGCGTCGTCATGATTCCCCGGCGCAAGAGCTTCGCCTTCCGCCATCTCGAATTCCTGCCGCTATCGGAAAAGCGCATCCTCGTCATCATCGTCAGCGCCGACGGCGGCGTACACAACCGCATCATTGTGGCCGACAAGCCCTACAGCCCGAGTGAACTCACGCAAGCCAGCAATTTCTTCAATCAGAACTACGCTGGCAGCACGTTCGAAGAAGTGCAGAAAAAACTGCAAAAGGAATTGCAGCAGATGCGCTCCGACATCGTGCGCCTGATGGCGGCGGCGATGGAAGCGAGCGACAAGACACGCGACAGCGACAAGGATGGCGTGGTGATTTCGGGTGAGCATAATCTGCTGCAGGTGGACGATTTCTCGGCCAACGTCAGTTCGTTGCGCAAGCTGTTCGAAGTGTTCGAGCGCCGCAATACGCTGATGCAACTGCTCGACAACAGCCAGCAGGCGCAAGGTATCAATATCTTCATCGGCGGCGAATCAGGCTATTTGCCGCTCGACGAATGCAGCATGGTGACGGCGCCCTATGAGGCCAATGGCCAGGTTGTGGGCACACTGGGCGTGATTGGCCCTACGCGCATGGCCTATGAACGCGTCATCCCGATTGTCGATATCACGGCAAAACTGTTGTCGAATGCACTGTCAAACTCCTGAGACGTTGATCGCGCCGTCGCAGCCCCACCTCCACTAAGCGGACTCCTGCATGGCCTACTACAGACCTGAACCGCCCTACGCCCATGGCGAAACTCCGCGCGTAGGTATCCTGCTCGCCAATCTTGGTACGCCTGACGCGCCCACGGCTAAGGCCTTGCGCCCCTACCTGAGGCAATTCCTCAGCGACCGCCGCGTCATCGAAATTCCACGCGCGATCTGGTGGTGGATACTGAATGGTCTCATCCTCACGCTGCGACCGCGCCAATCCGCTCACAAGTATGCCCAGATCTGGAGCGCGGAAGGTTCTCCGCTGTTCGTGCACACGAAGAAACAGGCGAAGCTGTTCCAAGGCTATTTGAGCACACGCATCGCTTCCCCTTTTGCCGTCGAATTCGGCATGCGCTACGGCAGCCATGCCATAAGCGAAGCCCTGGAAAGACTCAAGGCGCAGAATTGCGACCGCATCCTGCTGTTTCCGCTTTACCCGCAATACGCAGCCAGCAGCAGTGCTTCGGCCATGGATGCGCTTTGGCAAGTATTGCTCAAGACTCGCAGCGTGCCGGCGATACGGACCATCAAGCAGTATCACGATCACCCGGCCTATATCGCTGCGCTGGCGCAAAGCGTGCACGAACATTGGGCGGCGCACGGCAAGCCGGACAAGCTCATCATGAGTTTTCACGGCGTGCCGCGTTTCACGCTGCTCAAGGGCGACCCTTACCATTGCCAGTGCCAGAAGACCGGACGTTTGCTGGCCGAGGCACTGGGTTTGGCGCAAGATCAATATATGGTCTGCTTCCAGTCGCGTTTCGGCCGGGCCGAGTGGTTGCAACCCTATCTGGCCGGCACCCTGGTCGAACTGGGCCGGCAAAAGACGCGTCGCGTCGACGTTATCTGCCCCGGCTTTGCCGCCGACTGCCTGGAGACACTGGAAGAAATCGCGATGGAAGGCAAGGCCAGCTTCATCGGCGCCGGCGGTAGCGAATTCCATTACATTCCCGCCTTGAACGAACGTAACGACTGGATACACGCCATGTGCGATATTGCACTGGACAATTTGCAGGGTTGGGCCAGCGAAGATTGGGACCGTGCGGTCGAGAAATCCGAAGGCGAGCAAAGTGCCCTGCGCGCACGGGCGCTGGGCGCGAAAAGCTAGCCTGCCTGTTATAATCCAACATTCGCAACCCCCCGAAAACCGGAACCCAAGGCATGATCGTAATCACCGGCGGCGCAGGCATGATAGGCAGCATGATCGCCTGGCATCTCAATACAGTGCTGGAGCGCGATGATCTCGTTATCGTCGATCGCCTACAGCATCCCGAGCAATGGCAGAATCTCGTGCATCGGCAGTACGCCAACTATCTCGACAAGGATGAATTGTTTGACTGGCTGGAAACGGCAAACGAGATCGATGCCGTCATCCATATGGGCGCCATCAGCGCCACTACCGAGCGCGATTTCAACAAACTGGCGCAGGACAATATTCGCTATAGCCAGCGATTGTGGGCTTGGTGTGCTGAACATCAAATACCATTCCTTTATGCCAGTTCGGCCGCCACCTACGGCGACGGCGAACAGGGATACGACGACAACGCCAACGACATTGATCAGCTGCGCCCGCTTAACGGCTACGGCTACTCCAAGCAGTTCTTCGACCAGTGGGTCTTGCGCCAGGTGCGGCTGCAGCAGCCGACGCCGCCGCAATGGTGCGGTTTCAAGTTCTTCAACGTCTACGGACCGAACGAATATCACAAGGAACGCATGGCGAGCGTCGCGCTGCACAGCTTCCACCAGTTCAGCGAGCACGGCACGGTGAAGCTGTTCAAGAGCCACAAGGCCGGCTATGAAGACGGCATGCAGCTGCGCGACTTCGTCTATGTCAAGGATGCCGCCGCCGCGGTCGTACACTTCCTGCAGCATCCTGAGCACTCCGGGCTTTACAACATCGGCACCGGCCAGGCGCGTGCATTCAAGGATCTTGCCACGGCCGTCATGAGCAGCATGGAGCGCACGCCGTCGATCACTTATATCGATATGCCGCAGGATCTGCACGGCAAGTACCAGTACTTTACCGAGGCCAATGTAGCGCGGCTGCGCGCTGCCGGCTTTAACGCACCGTTCCACACGCTGGAAGAAGGCGTGCGCGACTATGTGCAGAATTACCTGTTACAGCCCGACCCCTACTGTTAAGGACAGTCATGAACAATGTCGACATCCTGCGTTCGGCCCTGGCCGAACATCAAGCCGTCATGACGCGGCTGGAAGCGCTACTGCCGCAGATCGCGGCGGTCGCCGATCTCATGCACGGCTGCCTCAAGCGCGGCAACAAGCTGCTGTTCATGGGCAACGGCGGCAGTGCAGCCGATAGTCAGCACATCGCCGCCGAGATCGTTGGCCGCTACAAGCGCGAGCGCCGCGGCCTGCCTGCGATTGCACTGACCACCGATACCTCCATCCTGACCTCGGTCGGCAACGATTACGGCTTCGACTATATTTTCTCGCGCCAGGTTGAGGCGCTTTGCGTGCCGGGCGATGTCGTCTTCGGCATCTCGACCTCGGGCAATAGCGCCAACATCGTGCGGGCAATCGAGACCGCCAAGCAGATTGGCGCGACCACGGTCGCCATGAGCGGCGGCAGCGGCGGCAAACTGGCAGCACTGTGCGATCACAACCTCGTCATGCCGTCTTCCGAAACGCCGCGCATCCAGGAAGCGCATATCTTCATCGGCCACATGCTGTGCGAGCTGGCAGAACTGGACTGACATGCAGGAACGCCTGATTGAAACCGTACGCGACAGATTCGGTGGCACTGACCAGTGGGTGCTCGTGGTCGGCGATCTCATGCTGGATCGCTACCTGATAGGCGAAGTCGAACGCATCTCACCCGAAGCGCCGGTACCCGTCATCCTGGTCAAGCAGCAGAACGAACGCGCCGGCGGCGCCGCCAATGTCGCCGCCAACCTGGCCCAGCTCGGCGTCACAACGCGACTTGCCGGCTGCGTAGGCCATGATGCCGATGCCATCGCGTTGCTGCAGCTCGTCAACAGCATGGGGATCGCCACCGATGGTGTCCTGCAATCGGCGCATCGTCCGACCACAACCAAGACACGCATGATGGGCGGCCATCAGCAAATGCTGCGCCTGGATCAGGAGAGCCGCGCGGCCTTCAGCACGGATGAAGCCGCGCAGCTCGAAGCGCTGGTCATGCAGCAACTTGCCGCGCGGCCGGCACTTGTCATTCTCTCCGACTACGCCAAGGGCGTGCTGAGCACCCCGTTCTGCAGGACGCTCATCCGCGAAGCCCGCAAATTGAAAATTCCTGTGCTGGTCGATCCCAAGGGACATGACTACAGCAAATACATGGGCGCTACCGGACTGACGCCGAACAAGCGCGAAACGGCCGAAGCCTGCCGCGTCGGTGCCGATGACGATGCCGCACTGATCCAGGCCGCATCCGAATTGCGCAAGACACTGGAACTGGAGTTTTTCGCGGTCACGCGTGGCGAGGAAGGCATTTCGGTCATCAGCGACAGTCACAATCTACACATTCCGGCGACGGCCAAACAGGTGTTCGACGTTTCCGGTGCCGGCGATACGGTGATTGCCACCTTGGCGGCCGGTCTCATCGGCGGCCTGGATGTCGCCGAAGCCTTCCACCTCGCCAATATTGCAGCCGGCGTCGTGGTCGGCAAGGTCGGCACAGTGCCGATCGTGCAGGAAGATTTGCTGCAAGCGCTGCTCACGCAGGAGTCGGCAGCGCAAGCCGACAAGGTATGCGATCTCGAAGCGTTGAAGGCGCGCGTCCTGCGCTGGCGCAAGCATGGCGAACGCGTTGTCTTCACCAATGGCTGCTTCGACCTGCTGCATGCCGGCCATGTTACTTATCTGGAAGCGGCCCGAAAAACCGGCGATCGCCTGGTGCTCGGCCTCAACACCGACCGTTCGGTGCGCGCACTCAAAGGACCCACGCGCCCCGTCATTCAGGAGCTTGACCGCGCGCGCGTACTGGCCGCTCTGGAAGCCGTCGATGCCGTGATCCTGTTCGACGACGATACCCCGCTCGCGCTGATCGAAGCTATCCGTCCCGACGTGCTGGTCAAGGGCAGCGATTACAGCGAGAACGAGGTCGTCGGCGGCGCCGAGGTCAAGTCATGGGGCGGTCGTGTCGCACTGATCCCCATTGTGCCGGGACGCAGCACTAGCGGCATTATCGAGAAGCTAGCCAGCTGACGGTAATCATGGACAGAATTCTCGTCGTCGGACCTGCCTGGGTAGGCGACATGGTGCTGGCGCAAAGCCTGTTCAAATCGCTCAAGTTGCAACAGCCCGCGGCCATCATCGATGTTGCGGCACCAGCCTGGACCTTGCCGCTACTGGCGCGCATGCCCGAAGTCAGCGAGGCGATCGCGCTGCCTTTTCGCCATGGACAATTCGCGTTACGTGAACGCCTGCGCTTCGGCAAAAGCCTGAAGCAACGCAAATATAGTCGCGCCATCGTCTTGCCCAACTCTCTGAAATCCGCGCTATTGCCGTGGGCAGCAGGAATTCCGCTACGTACCGGCTTCGTCGGCGAATGGCGCTACGGCTTGCTCAACGATGTGCGACGTCTCGACAGGCAAGCGCTACCGCGTACCGTGGATCGTTTCGTTGCACTCGGTCTCGATAGCAGCCAGCCTTTGCCGCCTAATTTGCCCCAACCCAGACTAATAGCGCAACAGGAATCCGCCGTGCAAGCGCTACGCAGGTTAGGCCACGATGAGCCAACAGCCCCCGTTCTCGGCCTTTGTCCAGGCGCTGAATACGGCGAAGCCAAGCGCTGGCCAGCCGAATACTATGCCGAAGTCGCAACGGCGGCGCTGCAGAAAGGCTGGCAGGTGTGGTTGTTCGGCTCGGAGAAGGACGTTACGGTTACAGCGCAAATCAACATGTTAACCGGCAAGCGCTGCCTGGATCTCGGCGGCAAGACCTCCCTCGGCGAAGCGATCGATCTCATGGCGCTGACTTCTGCGGTTGTCAGCAATGACTCCGGTCTCATGCATATCGCCGCAGCACTCGACAAGCCACTGGTCGCCGTCTACGGCTCATCCGATCCGCATCACACGCCACCAATGAACCCACGTGCGGCCATACTTTATCTAGGGCTTGAATGCAGCCCCTGTTTTGAACGCGAATGTCCGCTTGGACATTTGAATTGCCTGAGGCATATCAAGCCAGAACAGGTGGTCAGCCAAATTGATCTGCTTTGTCCATCCGACGCCCAGCATCTGTAAGAATTACGACGCGCTTTAGCCCCGCATCAATGACCGTCAGTCTTCAGATACAGCTGCACATGACTTCCGCGCAAGCCTGCCAGCGTTCCTGCTGCTTTGGCATAATGACGTAAACCGTGATACCAGCCTCGCTTGAGCTTGGTATATCCACCAAGCAATAGCAACGGGGAAAATACCAGGCGCAAGGTGCCTTCCAGCACATGCCTGAGCGCCTCTTTCAATGAGGAAACCCGCACCGGCTTGGTACCAAAAAGCTTCGATTCAATGTATACCCGATTGGCACTGGATTGATATTGCCGCCTTAAGCGCCAACGTATCGTCAACCTTACTGGGACCACAGCTTCCGAAACTTCGGCATCGCTGATGTAGACTATCCGCCCGCCCTGATGGACAAGCCGCATGAAGAAGTCGGTGTCGCTCCCCCCTGTCATGGTCATATTGATGTCGAAATTCAAAGGCGACTCGTACTGCTCGAAAATGGAGGTTCGGAACAATACATTACCGGTTGAGGCGCGTTTGAGCGAAGCACCATGCTTGGTTTTGGAGAACCCCTTGTTGCCCAACCAGTCTTCGTAGCCTGCTGGAAATATGAAGCGCACCGGGCCTGTATAAGCTTCGGCATCAAATTGCGAAACTCCACGATGATAGGCCATCAACCAGCCAGGAGCCGCTTCCTCGTCGTCGTCGATGAAAGCGACAAAATCGGCTTTCTGTTGTACTGCATAAGTGCAGACGGCATTTCGTGCATAAGGGATACCGCGCTTCGGCTCCATGACATAGTGCACGTTATACCCAGTCCCGGCTTGGCTCTCGGCAAGATCGAGTGCAGATTCGGCATCGTTGTCCACGACAACGATCTCGACTTGCCAATCGACAGGGCATTCCTGCTGCAAGACAGAAGCCAAACAGTCTTTCAGCATTGCTGGACGCCGGAAGGTACAAATACCCACCACAATCCTCGTTTTACGGTTAATTTCAGCGGATGTTTCCATGAATGATCTCTTAACGCTAGATTAAGCCGTATCGATCAAATGCTTGATCTTGTAATGAGTCGTCTGACTAAAATTGATAGAGCTGCTCGAAGCTTCAAAATAGGCCTGACAGAAAATATTCCAGCCGACCTCTCCCAGCTGCAAGTGGTCCTTCCTCAAACGGCATAAATGCCTCAAATTTCTCAAACGCTGGTGTGCGCCAAGCCTGTGTTTGCGAATTTTCAAGTCGGCAATATCGATCAACCCCATATCACCGGCTGGGGTCAATACGATATTACCCAAATGAAGCGATCGGAAATATACGCCCTGATCGTGCAACTGGGAAACAAACCGTCCAAGCTGCCCAATCAAGCCCTCAGTAGATGACGAGAGCTTCGGCAAAGCATCACGCATGGTGGAACCAGGCAAGGGATCATAAAGAACCGCAGTCCACTGCGGCCGCGCTAGCTGATGTAGCGATACGACTTTTACAGTAGGAATATTTAAAGCTTCAAGCTTTTTGGAATTTATCCAGAACCTCTTGGAATACGGATTGAAGCGCGCCCAACTCCACCAACGTTTCAATCGAAACAGCTTGAGTATCTGGCCGTTCTGCAACTGATATACCTTGGGGCCGTGCACATCCTGCTCAAGCACTTGGGCCTGTTTGGTAATTGCGGAGAATTGCTCTGGCGTAAGAGACTCCCAATTCAGCAACTTGCTTTTGCCAAAGCCGCTCATTAGTAATTTTGACCCCATTTATTATGTTCGCTAGCGTCTACGGCTATTAATATGACCGAAGCTGAGGCCCACAACAACTTGTGGAAGCCAAAAAACGGAATCTTAGCAACTCACTATAAAAGACTCTGTAGATTACCAATAACCGCAATATCATGCTGCGCACAATATTCCGGCCATTCGCTAAACTCGGTCCAGTTTTTGAGAAAGACGAAATCGAGCCCGGCACGGGTAGCCGCCTCATGATCATAACGACTATCACCCAGGAATAGCGCGGGCAACACCAGATTCTCATTGCCAAGCTCGCGGCTCAGCACCTGATCCTTGTTGTCAGGGCTGCCGAAGATACCGGCATCGAACAAATCGGCGATA
>CBILOJ010000002.1:0-22762 GCA_966238525.1 uncultured Methylophilaceae bacterium
ATAGCGGACATGAATCCGAGCGCCTGCGCATCCTTGCTTCCTATGAAATACTGGATACGGCGCCGGAAAAGGATTTCGACGACATCACGCAACTGGCGGCTGAAATTTTCGAGATGCCCATTGCCGCCATCTCCATTGTCGATCAGGACAGGCAGTGGTTCAAATCATCCATAGGTTTAAGCATCAGCGAAACCGCGCGCAGTATTTCCTTCTGCACCCATACCATACGCAATAGCGAGCCGTTCATTGTCGGCAACGCCCTCGAAGACACGCGCTTCGAACGCAATCCGCTGGTGCTCGGCGAGCCCCATATCCACTTCTATGCCGGCGTGCCATTGATCAATCCGGAAGGTGTGGCGCTCGGCTCGTTCTGTCTCATCGACCATAAACCGCGCCGGCTTTCCGCGGCGCAGCTGGAACTGCTGGAATCGCTGGCGCGTCATGTGATGTCGCTGTTCGAGCTGCGGCGCAGCCTGCATGAACGCGAAGCCATCGGCAAACAGCTTGGCGAATATGCCGCCCATCTGGCCGAAGCGCAGCGTATCGCCAGGGTCGGCAGCTGGCAGCTGTATATGGATGAGGACCATCTGAGCTGGTCCGACGAGGTGTACCGCATATTCGGCCTGCCGCCTGGTACGGCCAAGGTGGCGCTGGACGCCTTTTTTTCCTATGTGCATCCCGAGGACAGGGCGCTATTGCTGCAGGCGCACGAGCAAATGCTGGCCGGCGGTAAAACGGTGGATATCGAGCACAGGATCGTGCGCTCCGATGGTGAAATACGTTACGTCCACGAACTCGCGGAAATGAAGCTGGAACAATCCGATGGGCGGCGCATGTTGTGCGGCACGGTGCAGGACATCAGCGAGCGCAAGCGGACGGAGCTCGAGCTGCTGCGCCTGAACCGCGCCCTGAAAATGCTGACTGCTTGCAGAGAAGTGCTGGTGCGCGGTACCGATGAAATGCAGTTGCTCGAAACGGCCTGCCATTTTGCACTGAGCATAGGCGGTTACCGCATGGCCTGGGTGGGGTACGCCGAGGACGATGCCCTTAAATCGATTACGCCGAAAGCTTATGCCGGCAACAAGTACGGCGAGGAATATCTGAGCTTACTCAAGCTGAGCTGGTCCGAGGATTCCAGCGCGGGCAAGGGGCCGGCCGGCAGGGCCATACGTAGCGGTGCGCCGGTGATCGTCGAAGATATTCGTCAGGATTCCGAGTTTTCGTGGGCCCTGGCCCCGCAGTCGCATGACTACCGCGGCACCATCTGTCTGCCATTACGCGACAAGAGCCAGGTTTTTGGCCTGCTGGCGCTTTATACCGACGAGGTGCGCAGCATCCCGGCAGAAGAAATCAGCCTGCTGCAACAGATGGCCGATGACCTTGCGTTCGGCATCTGCAATATCCGGATGCTGGAGGAGCAGAAGAAGCTGCAATCCGCGGTGCTGCAGGTTTCCACCAGCGTTTCCGCCGCATCCGGCCAGGCTTTTTTCGAAAACCTGGCGCTCAGCATGGCCCAGGTGCTCGTGGCCAAGGGCAGTTTCGTCGCCAAACTGCTGCCCGGCGAACCGCAGCAGGCGCGAACCCTGGCCGCCGTCATCGATGGCCAGGTCACGGAGAATTTTGCTTATTCGCTGGAACATACACCGTGCGTAAATCTGCTGGACGGCGAGGACTGGGTGGTAAATGCCGCGGTTGCGGCACGCTATCCCTGCTCGCCTTTACTGGCGGAGCTGGGCATCGAAGCCTATGTCGGCACACGCCTGGTCAATTCGGCCGGCCAGGCGATCGGCATGCTGTTCGTGCTGTTCGAATCGCCGCAGAAGCATACCGAATTCGTCATTTCCACGCTGCGCATTTTCGCCACACGCGCCGCGGCCGAGTTGGAACGCCAGGAAGATCACAAACGCATCAGCGAGCAGGCATCGCTGCTGGACAAGGCGCAGGATGCCATCATCGTGCGCGATATCGAAGGCAGCATCCAGTTCTGGAACAAGAGTGCCGAGCGTCTTTACGGCTGGACTGCACAGGAAGTGCTGGACCGTAATCTGGAAGAACTGCTCGATGCCGCCGATTTCTATCGTGAAGCCAACAGCAAAATCATGGAGCTGGGCGAATGGAGCGGCGAGACTACCGAGCGGCGCAAGGATGGCAGCAGCATCGTGGTCGAAGGACACTGGACTTTGGTCAGAGACGACCAGGGCCGGCCGCAAGCCATATTAGCGATCAAGACCGATATCACGCAGCGCAAAAGCGCCGAAAGCGCGATCCAGCACCTGGCTTTTTTCGACGTGTTGACCGGCCTGCCCAACCGGCAACTGCTGCTCGACCGGCTGGACAAGGCGTTGGCGCACACGGCGCGCAACAGGTTTTGCGGCGCGCTGCTGTTCATCGATCTCGACAACTTCAAGACCTTGAACGACACGCTGGGCCATGACATCGGCGATCTGCTGCTGCAGCAGGTGGCGCAGCGCCTGATGTCCTGCGTGCGCGATAGCGACAGTGTAGGCCGGCTCGGCGGCGATGAATTCGTGGTGATACTGGACGATCTGGACGAGGACTTGGCCAAGGCTGCCACCGTGGCCAGGAAGGTGGGGGAAAAGATCATGGGCGCCTTTACCGCGCCGTTCCAGCTGCAGGATTATGAATACCAAACGACGCCAAGTATCGGCGTCACCCTGTTCAACGAGGAAGTCGCCGACGTCGATGTGCTGCTCAAGCGGGCCGATCTGGCCATGTATCAAGCCAAGGCCTCGGGCAAGAACGTCTTGCGCTTTTTCGATCCCGAGATGCAGGCAGTGGTGTCGGCACGCGCGAACATGGAAGCACATCTGCGGCAGGCGCTGCAATTGCAGCAATTCCTGCTGTATTGCCAACCGCAGGTTGACCACGATGAATGCATCACCGGGGTGGAGCTGCTTTTGCGCTGGCGGCATCCGGCGCTGGGCTTGGTGCCGCCGCTGGATTTCATTCCGCTGGCGGAAGAAACCGGTATCATCATACCCATCGGTTGCTGGGTATTGCGCGCCGCCTGCGAGCAGTTGGCGCAGTGGGCGGAAAAGCCGGAGCTGGCGCAGCTGACGGTGGCGGTGAATGTCAGCGCGCGCCAGTTCCGTCATCCCGATTTCGTTACGCAGGTGCTGGATATCATCACGCAGACCGGGGCGGATCCGGGCAAGCTCAAGCTGGAGCTGACGGAAAGCCTGGTGGTGGCGAGCGTGGAAGATATCATCGTCAAGATGAAGGCGCTCAAGACGGCGGGTGTGGGATTTTCCCTCGATGATTTCGGCACCGGCTATTCATCGCTGGCCTACCTCAAGCGCATGCCGCTGGACCAGCTCAAGATCGATCAGACCTTCGTCCGCGATGTGCTGACCGACCCCAACGATGCCGTCATCGCCACCACCATCATTTCGCTCGCGCACAGCCTCGGCCTCAACGTCATTGCCGAAGGCGTGGAAACCGAGGCGCAGCGTGAATTTCTGCGCACGCACGGCTGCCACGACTACCAGGGCTATCTGTACAGCAAACCGATGCCGCTCGATGAATTCGAGGATTTTGCCGCCAGCCACGGCTAGGGCTGGAAAATTATTCGCGCTTGCGCCAGTATTAGGGCTCCGTATTTTTGGCAGAAAGCAACGAACCCTATGAAAAGCTATCGCAAGGAACTCTGGTTCAATGCGCCCACGCGCGTCGCCTTCATCAACATCACGCGCGACGTGCAGGAATGTCTGCACGAAAGCGGCGTACGCGAGGGCTTGGTACTGGTCAACGCCATGCATATCACGGCCAGCGTCTTCATCAACGACGACGAATCCGGCCTGCATCACGACTATACGCAGTGGCTGGAGCGCCTGGCGCCGCACGAACCGTTGCGCGATTACCGCCATAACGATACCGGCGAGGACAACGCCGATGCCCACATGAAACGCCAGATCATGGGGCGCGAAGTGGTCGTCGCCGTCAGCGAGGGCCGGCTCGATTTCGGCCCGTGGGAGCAGATTTTCTACGGCGAATTCGACGGCCGCCGCAAGAAGCGCGTGTTGGTCAAGATCATAGGCGAGTGATGCGTCGTATGGATCGCCGTGCGTTGTCACGCAAGCCGGGCGACGTTCTTCCGTGTTTTCATGCCGTTATCTCACGCTACGCTAGCCTGAAGCCGCGATGAACGAAGCACAGCATATTCCTCCCCTGCTGCTGCAGGGGATTGTCTATCTCGGCGCGGCGGTATTGGCCGTTCCCATTTCCAAACGCATCGGCCTGGGCTCGGTGCTGGGCTATCTGCTGGCCGGCATGGCGATCGGTCCGTGGGGGCTGGGCTTGATCGGCGAAGTCGAAACCGTGCTGCACTTTGCCGAATTCGGCGTGGTCATGATGCTGTTCCTGATCGGTCTCGAGCTCAATCTGAGCAAACTCATGGCCTTGCGCCTGCCGATTTTCGGTACCGGCGGATTGCAGGTGGCGTTGACGATGGCCGTGGTACTGGCGGCCGGCCTGCTGTTCGGGCTTGACTGGCACGTAGCGCTGGTGGCCGGCATGGGTGCCGCCATGTCGTCCACCGCCATTGCAGTGCAAACCCTGATCGAGCGTGGCGTGCTGGAGCAGCCGGCAGGCCGGGCCGCCTTTGCGGTATTGCTGTTCCAGGACATCTCGGTCGTGCCTTTGCTGCTGTTATTGGCGCTGCTGGCGCCAGGCGCATCGGGGCCGACCATGGATTGGCTGGCAGTAGTCAAGGCGGTGGGGCTGATTGCGCTGATCGTCGTCGTCGGCAATCGATTGCTGCGGCCATTGTTGCGTTATATCGCCAATACCGGCCTGCGCGAGATCTTCATCGCCTTTGCCCTGTTCCTGATCATGGGCGTTGCGCTGGTCATGCAGTCGGTCGGACTGTCCATGGGCCTGGGGGCCTTCATCGCCGGCGTGCTGCTCGCCGATTCGGAATATCGGCAGGAGCTCGAACTCGACATCGAACCGTTCAAGGGCTTGCTGCTCGGGCTGTTCTTCATTGCCGTCGGCATGTCGGTGGACCTGGGACTGGTATGGCAGCAGCCGCTGCTGATCCTGGGCCTGGCGCTAGGCCTGGTGGCGCTGAAGATCGCCTTGTTGTACCCGCTGGCCCGCCTGTTCGGACAGGGGCGTGCCGATGCGTGGCTGTTCGCGCTTACGCTGTCGCAAATCGGCGAGTTCGCTTTCGTGCTGTTCAGTGCAGCGTCGCAACAGCAGGTGCTGGATGCTTACACCGTGAGTGTGCTCAACGCCGTGGTGGCGGGTTCCATGCTGGCCACGCCGCTGCTGATGCTGGTCTACGGCAGGTATGCGCGCCGCAACATGAACCGGCAAACGGGTGAGCATGACCTGTTCGAGACGCAGCGACCGGTCATTATCGGCGGCTTCGGCCGCGTCGGCCAAGTGGTGACACGCCTGCTCAACGGCATCGGCATCCCGCCCACGGTAATCGAGCACGATCCGAACCAGATCGAACTGGTACGGCAATTCGGCTTCACGGCCTATTACGGCGACATTACGCGGCCGGACGTATTGCGTGCGGCCGGTATTGCCCAGGCGCGCTTGCTGGTGCTGGCGATCGACGATCCGGCCGATGCCTTGAAGACGGCGCGCTACGTGCGTGAGCACTATCCGCAGGTGCGCCTGCTGGCGCGCGTACGCAACCGTACGCATGCGTTCGATTACATGGATCTGGATATTGGGGCGGTGCGCGAAACTTTTTTCTCGTCGCTGCGGCTTGGTGAAATGACCTTGCGCGAGCTGGGTTTTGGCCCCTTGCAGGCGCATCGGGCAGTGCGGCGTTTCCGCAGGCACGATGAAGCCATGCTGCGCGAATCCCATCCGCTGCGCCATGACATGCAGCAGATGGTGGCGCACAGCAACCGTTCGCGCAAGGATTTAGCCGAGTTGCTGCAGCAGGAGCTCAATCGGCCCCTGCGCAGCGATTCCGACTAAGCCGTACGGCGGAGCCGGTTCAGCTCTGGATGTAGCTTTCGAGCTGCCGGATCAGGAATTCCTGGTAAGCGATGGTTTCCTTGACCAGGTCGCCGATCGACAGTACGCCGATCACGACATTGTCTTCGACTACCGGCAAATGGCGAATGCGCTTGCCCGACATCAGGTTCATGCAGTCTTCCACCGTGTGGTCGAGCCCGACGGTAATCACGGTGGTGGACATGACTTCCTTGACCGGGGTGGTGCGTGAGGTCTTGCCCTTCAACGCGACTTCGCGTGCATAGTCGCGCTCGGAAAACACACCGGCCAGATGCCGGCCCTCCAGTACCAGCAACGCGCCGATGCGATTCTCCGCCATGAGCTTGAGTGCATCGTAGATGATGGTGTCAGGCGCAACCGAATAGATGTGGTGGCCTTTGGCTTCTAGTAATTGGCGTACGGTTTTCATAAGCGGTTCCCTACCTAGTCCGAGATGAGCCTTCATTGAAAATATACACCTTTTGCCGATAATGGCTAATCGGAGCTTGATTAGTTAGCTCGCTAACTATAAACTAGCTAACTATGTTGCAGCTCCGAGACCTGCCTACTGATGAAGTATTGCGTAAATTCGCCCAGCGCTACCCGCAGGCC
This sequence comes from uncultured Methylophilaceae bacterium, assembly GCA_966238525.1. GTDB lineage: Bacteria > Pseudomonadota > Gammaproteobacteria > Burkholderiales > Methylophilaceae > CBILOJ01. The sequence goes on from CBILOJ010000002.1 coordinate 6,589, forward strand.
GATGTCAGCGCCATTGCCACTTTTTTGCATCTGCTGCGCGTAGCCACCGATTTTTCCACCGCGCTCGATGAATGCCTAAGCCGCCATGGCCTGTTGCAGGGCCGCTGGTGGGTGCTGATCCTCTTGATGCGCGAGGACAGCAAAGTGTCGCTGCCTTCCCAGTTGGCGGAAAAGGCCGGCGTTTCACGTGCCACCATGACCGGCCTGCTCGACGGCCTGGAACGCGAGCGTCTTGTACAACGCATATTTGATGCCGAGGATAGGCGTCGCGTATCGGTGCGGCTGACCCCCACCGGCGAAGCCAAACTCGACGAGGTCATGCCCGACTACTACAGCCGATTGCGTATCTGCATGCAGGGTCTGGGTGAAGCGGACCGCACGCTGCTGCAGCATATGCTGAGCCAATTGCATGCAGGCATAGGCGCATTCTCAGACAAGTGACTCGGCAGACACTGCCGTCTTCATGTTTCAACCATAAACCAACGTAAAGGAAAGACCATGCAAGCCAATACCAATCAAGCCTTCCAGGCCATCGCCAAGGACGCCAGCGCTCGCTGGGACGCCGCTTTCAATGCCAAACAACCGGCCCAGGTGGCTGCATTCTACGATGCGGCGGCCACCCTGTTGCCGGCTGGCGGAGCACCGGCCACCGGCCTGGCCGCTATCGAGCGCTTCTGGCAGGATCTGTTCGCACAAGGCGTGGTCGATCATCATATTGAAACGGACGAGATCGTGGCCGGGACCGAGCTTGCCATACAGCGTGGCAAATGGAGTGCAGCGGCGCACGATGCAGCCGGCGCGCGCCAGACCTTCGGCGGCAACCTGCTGCTCGTCTATCGCCGTCAGGACGACGGCAGCTGGAAAATACTCAACCATATCTGGAATCTCTGATTCGTCTTTTCTAATCATGTCGACTTCTACCGCTGGCGCCGTGCGCGCCTTCATCGCGCTGTTCATCCTGTCCCTGCTGTGGGGATACAACTGGGTAGTCATGAAGTACGCGCTGGCCTATGCCGGACCATTCCAGTTCGGCGCGCTGCGCACGTTCGGCGGCGCGCTGTGCCTCATGCTCCTGCTGCTGGCGCTGCGCAAGCCACTGTGTCCACGCGAATTACCGACGTTGATCCTGCTCGGCATCCTGCAGACCAGCGGTTTCACCGGCCTCATCATCTGGGCGCTGGTCGAAGGCGGCGCTGGCAAGACCGCGGTGCTGACCTATACCATGCCGTTCTGGGTCATGGTGCTGGCCTGGCCATTGCTCGGTGAGAAAATCCGCGGCGGCCAGTGGTGGGCGGTGCTGTTTTCGGTGCTCGGCTTGCTGTTCATCCTCGATCCGCTGCATCTGGGGACTGGACTGTTCAGCATGATGCTGGCGCTGCTCGGCGGCGTGTGCTGGGCGCTGGCGGTGATTGTGGCGAAAAAGCTGCATCAGCGCGCGCCCGATCTCGACCTGCTGTCGCTGACGGCGTGGCAGATGCTGTTCGGTTCGCTGCCGCTGGTCGCCGTGGCCTTGCTGATTCCGGCGCAGCCGATCGACTGGACGCCGCAGTTCATCGGCGCCGTGCTGTTCAACGCGGTGCTGTGCAACGCGCTGGCCTGGCTGCTCTGGCTTTATGCATTGCAGCGTCTGGCCGCCGGCATTGCCAGCATGACCTCGATGCTGGCGCCCGTCATCGGCGTGCTGGCTGCCTGGCTGCAGCTCGGTGAACAGCCCGAGCTTTACGAAACCATAGGCATGCTGCTGATCGGCGTAGCGCTGATCATTATTTCGATACGTACCATGCGCAAACACGAACCGGTAGAGCCGGCGATGGGGCAGGATTAGGCACAAGATTCGGCCCGGTGCCTATGTTAAAATCCACCAATTCTCGGAAGTCATCAAGGATCAAACATGGCAGGGCACTCCAAATGGGCCAATATCCAGCACCGCAAGGGGCGGCAGGACGCCAAGCGCGGCAAGATTTTCACCAAGCTGATCAAGGAAATCACGGTTTCCGCGCGTCTCGGCGGCGGTGATGCGGCATTTAATCCGCGCCTGCGTGCGGCCGTGGCCGAGGCCAAGGAAGAGAACATGCCGGCCGACAACATCACGCGTGCCATCAAGCGCGGCACCGGCGAGCTGGAAGGCGTCAGCTACGAGGAAATCCGCTACGAAGGCTATGGCATCAACGGTGCCGCCATCATCATTGACTGCCTGACCGACAATCGCCAGCGAGCCGTGGCCGACGTGCGCCACGCACTGAGCAAGCACGGCGGCAATCTCGGCACCGACGGCTCGGTTGTCTTCCTGTTCAAGCATTGCGGTACCTTGGTGTTTGCGCCGGGCACGAACGAGGAAAAAGTCATGGAAGCTGCACTCGAAGCCGGGGCCGAAGATGTGGTCAGCGACGAGGACGGCAGTATAGAAGTGATCACCGCTCCGGCCGACTTCACTGCGGTCAAGGAAGCGCTGGAAAGCGCCGGCCTCAAGGCCGTTCTGGCTGAAGTGACGATGAAGCCGACCATGGAAACGGTGTTCGTCGGTGAAGACGCCACCAAGATGCAGAAGCTGCTTGATGCGCTCGACGACCTCGACGATGTGCAGAATGTCTACACTTCGGCCGTCATCGAAGAAGACTGAGCGAGGGCCGGTTAAACTCGCATGACCCCGTTGAGGATACTGGGCATCGATCCCGGTCTGCGCCTGACCGGTTTTGGCGTCATTGAAAAGACTGGCGAAAAGCTGGGCTACGTCGCCAGCGGCACCATCAAGACTACCAACGGCCGCGGCGATGATCTCGAAGATTTGCCGACGCGCCTCAAGACCATACTCGACGGCCTGTTCGAGGTCATCGCCACCTATGCCCCGACGCAGGTGGCGGTGGAAAAGGTATTCGTCAACGTCAATCCGCAATCGACGCTGCTGCTGGGTCAGGCGCGCGGCGCCGCCATCAGCGCGGCAGTCATCCGCAACCTGCCGGTGGCCGAATATACCGCGCTGCAGGTCAAGCAGTCGGTGGTCGGCAACGGCCACGCCGCCAAGGATCAGGTGCAGGAAATGGTCAAGCGGCTGCTCAATCTGCCCGGCGTGCCGCGCCCCGACTCGGCCGATGCGCTGGCCTGCGCCATCTGCCATGCCCATGGCGGCCAGGGGTTGGGCCGCTTGTCGACTGCTGGTTTTCGCGTCCGCGGCGGCAGATTGGTATAGTCATGGTTTCCCTATGAAAGCGCTGCGATGATCGGCCGTCTCAACGGTGTCCTGCTCGAAAAAACGCCGCCGCTCGTGCTCCTCGACGTCAATGGCGTCGGCTACGAGTGCGAGGTGCCCATGAGTACGTTCTACAACCTGCCGGCGACCGGCGAACGCGCGGTGCTACTCACGCATTTCGTCGTGCGCGAGGATGCGCAGCTGCTGTACGGTTTCGGCAGCGAGCGCGAACGCAGCGCATTTCGCCGCCTGCTCAAGGTCAACGGCGTCGGCGCCAAGTCGGCGCTGGCCATCTTGAGCGGGCTGTCGGTGGACGATCTGGCGCAGGCAGTGGCGCTGCAGGAAACGGCGTTGCTGACACGCGTGCCCGGCGTCGGCAAGAAGACCGCCGAGCGCCTGCTGCTTGAGCTCAAGGACAAGTTCAAACTCGACGGTGCGGCGCAGGAAATTGCCGGTCAAGCCAAATCTGCAGGCGGCGACGTACTCAACGCGCTGCTGGCACTGGGCTACAACGAACGCGAGGCGCTGGCCGCCGTGAAGCAGTTGCCGGCTGACGTGGCGGTGGCGGAAGGCATCCGCCAGTCGCTCAAGGCCTTATCCAAGTCGTGATATTCAGGCGAACCGCAGCATGATAGAAACCGATCGTCTTATCGCCCCCGGTCCGGCCGACAGCCAGGAAGAAGCACTGGAACGCGCATTGCGCCCCAAGCTGCTCGATGAATATGTGGGCCAGCAGAAGGCGCGCGGCCAGCTCGAAATCTTCATCAACGCCGCGCGCGGCCGTTCCGAAGCGCTTGACCACGTCCTGTTGTTCGGCCCTCCGGGTCTGGGCAAAACCACGCTGGCGCACATTATCGCCAAGGAAATGGGCGTCAATCTGCGCCAGACCTCGGGCCCGGTGCTCGAGCGCGCGGGCGATCTCGCGGCGCTGCTGACCAACCTCGAGCCCAACGACGTATTGTTCATTGACGAGATTCACCGACTCAGCCCCGTGGTCGAGGAAATCCTTTATCCCGCCATGGAGGATTACCGGCTCGACATCATGATCGGCGAGGGGCCCGCCGCGCGTTCGGTGCGGCTCGACCTGCCGCCATTTACGCTGATCGGCGCCACCACGCGTGCCGGCATGCTGACCAATCCGCTGCGCGACCGCTTCGGCATCGTCGCCCGGCTCGAATTTTATACAGCCGAGGAGCTGGCGCTGATCGTGCAGCGCTCGGCCGGGCTGCTCGATGTGGAGATGCAACAGCAGGGCGCGCTCGAGATCGCACGCCGCTCGCGCGGCACGCCGCGTATCGCCAATCGTCTGCTGCGCCGCGTGCGCGACTACGCGCAAGTCAAGGCTAACGGCATCGTCACTTCCGACATCGCCGATGCCGCGCTCAGCATGCTTGATGTCGACCAGCTCGGCTTCGACGTCATGGACCGTAAATTGTTGTTGGCCGTGCTCGAAAAATTCGGCGGTGGTCCGGTCGGCCTGGATAATCTGGCTGCGGCGATCGGCGAGGAAAGAGATACCATCGAGGATGTGCTCGAGCCTTATTTGATCCAGCAAGGCTATCTGATGCGCACGCCGCGCGGACGTGTGGCAACGCCACAGGCCTATCAGCATTTCGGCCTGCCGCTGCCGCAGGGACAGGCGAGCGGTAATCTATGGGAACAATGACGCAATTCGACTGGCCGGTACGCGTTTATTACGAAGATACCGATGGCGGCGGTGTGGTTTATCACGCCAACTACCTCAAGTTCATGGAACGGGCGCGCACAGAATGGCTGCGTTCGTTAGGCTTCGAACAGACGGAACTTAAAAGTCAAATGAGAATCATGTTCGTCGTACGTGGGCTTGCGCTACAATATTTGCGCCCCGCCAATTTCGACGACGCGCTGATGGTCGCTACCCGACTAACTAGAACAGGACGCAGCTTGCTGCAATTCGAACAAACCATACAGCGTAACGATATATTGCTCACGCGGGCCACGGTGGAAGTGGCATGCATCGATGCAGAACATTTCAAGCCGGTCACTATCCCAACCCCTATTCGTAATGCTATGCAAATGACGGAGTCTGCATGAATCTCAACCAGGATATGTCGCTATTCACCCTGATTACGGGCGCCAGTCTGCCCGTACTGGTGGTAATGGCGCTGCTGCTGATCACCTCGATGGTGTCGTGGTGGTACATTTTTATCAAGATTTTCACCATTCGTCGCGCCGACCGCGATGCAGTCAGTTTCGAGAACGCATTCTGGATCGGCGGCGACCTCAGTCTGCTGTACGAAGGCGTCACCGCCGGCCGCAAGAAGGTGCAGGGCATGGCCAGCATTTTCGAAGCCGGTTTCAAGGAGTATGCACGGCTCAAGCGCCAAGGCGGCATGGAGAACAGCGATATCATCGAAGGTGCACGTCGCGCCATGCGGGCGGCCTATAACCGCGAAATGGATGAACTCGACGCGCATCTGCCATTCCTGGCTTCGGTCGGCTCGGTCAGCCCTTATATCGGCCTGTTCGGCACGGTCTGGGGCATCATGAATGCATTCCGCGGTTTGGCCAACATGGCGCAGGCAACCCTGGCGCACGTGGCGCCTGGCATTGCCGAAGCCTTGATTGCTACTGCCATCGGCCTGTTTGCTGCCATTCCGGCCGTGATCGCCTACAACCGTTTCGCCGCCAACGTCGATCGTTTGGCCGTGCGCTACGAGAGTTTCATGGAAGAATTCACCAACATCCTGCAACGCAAGGCCTAAGGAATTTCGCTCATGTCGCGTCGCAAATCCCGCCGCCTGATGAACCAGATCAACGTCGTGCCCTACATCGACGTGACGCTGGTGCTGCTCGTCATCTTCATGGTGACGGCACCGATGACCAATCCCGGTGTGGTCGAGCTGCCCAAGGTCGGGCAGACGCTGAAGCAGCCTGCAGCACCATTGGTGTTGACGGTCAAAACCGACAAGACCATAGACTTCGATGGCAAGTCCATGCAGCGCGATGAGCTGTTGTATGCCGTGCGGCAGCAGGTAGAAAAGGAGCCGCAGCGCGCCGTCGTGGTCGCTGCCGACAAGAATGTGAAGTACGAGGATGTCATTGCCGTCATGGATTTGATCAAGCAGGGTAAGGTGGAGAAGGTAGGACTGCTGCTGAGCCCAGCGCAAAACTGAGCATGATACGTCCACACGAAAAGCCCATCGCCTGGCGCGCCGGCATGTTTTCGCTGCTGGTGCACGTGGTACTGCTTGTCGTAATGCTGATCTCGTTCAACTGGAAGACAGTATCGCCAGCGAATATTGCCCAGGTTGAATTATGGGATAGCCTGCCTACGGCGGAACCCACGAAAAAGCCCGTAGTGCCGCCGAAGCCGGAACCTAAACCGGAGCCGAAGCCGGAACCCAAACCGGTGCCGCCGCCACCCAAGCCCGAGCCCAAACCGGAACCGGCTCCCGAGCCCGAGGCTGATATCCAGTTGAAGCAGGAAGCGCAAAAGCGTAAGGAAGAAGAGAAAAAACGCCTGGAGGCCGAGAAGCTCAAGGAAGAGGAAAAACGCAAGCTCGAAGAGAAAAAGCGCAAAGAGGAAGAAAAGCGCAAAGTGGAGGAGAAGCGTAAGCAGGAGCAGCAGCGCAAGCTCGAGGAGTTGCAGAAGATGATTGCCGATGAGAGCAAGGCGCAGCAGCAGGAGCGCCAAGCTGCGGCTACCACCAACAGTGCTTCATCGGCGGCTTCGGCGGGAGAAGTCGACAAGTACATCGGGCTGATCAGCAGCAAGATACGCCGCAACGTCAACAAGCAGTTATGCGGTAGTGGCAAGCCTGAGCTGACCTTTGCCATTGCACTGATGCCAACGGGCGAGCTCATCGGTAAGCCGCGTATCGTCAAGAGTAGTGGGATAGCCGCTTGTGACCAGGCAGTGGAACGTGCTATTTTGCAGGCACAACCTTTGCCTGTGCCCGATCAGCCTGACTTGTTTGCACAATTTCGTGATTTACAGCTCAGATTTCGTCCCAACGATGAAAATTAGCCCGATCAATACCCTTGTATTCAATAAGGGAACTTTGCCAAATTCGAGAGTCCATATTAGATGATGAATAAATTACGTTTTTTGCTAGGGTCGCTGCTATTGGCGCTGTTGCCGCTGACTAGCCATGCCGAACTGACTATTGAAATCGTCGGCGGTGCCGCACAACAGATTCCGATCGCCGTTGTGCCATTTGCGCAAGGCAGCGGCCAGGAAGATATCGCGACCATCGTTAGCGCCGACCTGCGCCGCAGCGGTCTTTTCCGCGTGCTCGAAACCCGCGGCGTGGCTGTTCAGCCGCATGATGTCAGTGAGGTGCGATACGCTGACTGGGCCAATTTGCAGGCCCAGGCCCTGACTATAGGCAAGGTGGAGCCCATGCCGGGCAACCGCTTCAAGGTCAGCTTCCGGCTGCTGGACGTGCTCAAGCAAGCGCCGCTAGCCGGTCTCGAATACAATATTTCCGCCGGACAGATGCGCAATACCGCACATCGCATTGCCGACGTCATTTATGAAAAGCTGACCGGCGAGCCCGGCGCTTTTGCGACGCGCATTACCTATGTCACCAAAACCAAGGGCCGTTATGCACTGCAAGTGGCGGACGCCGATGGCTATAACGCGCAAACCGTAGTTTCCTCTAAGGAGCCGATCATTTCGCCGGCATGGTCGCCGGACGGCACCAAGCTCGCTTACGTCTCGTTCGAGAAGAAAAAACCTATCGTTTATGTGCAGTCCCTGGTGTCGGGCCAGCGTTACGTGCTCGCCAATTTCAAGGGAAACAACAGCGCGCCAGCATGGTCGCCGGACGGCAGGCGTCTGGCCATCGTGCTGACACATGGCGCCAACTCGCAGCTCTACACCATCAACGCCGACGGCACCGGCCTGCAGCAGCTGACCAAGAGCCGTGCCATCGACACCGAGCCTGTTTGGTCGCCAGACGGCAGCTCAATCTATTTCACATCCAACCGTGGCGGCAGCCCGCAAATCTACCGCATGCCGGTTGCAGGCGGCGGTGCACAGCGCATAACCTTCGAAGGTGCGTATAATGTGAGTCCACGAGTATCACCCGACGGCAAGATGCTGGCCTATATCCAGCGTGATGGCGGCAAGTTCCGCGTTACGGTGCAGGATTTGTCCAGCGGTCAGGTGCAGGCGCTGAGCGAGACCTCCCAGGACGAGTCGCCCAGCTTCGCGCCGAATGGTCGTATGCTGTTGTACGCGACCAGCAGGGGTGGCAAGGGTACTTTGGCCGCCGTATCCGTGGATGGGCGTGTCAAGCAACGTTTGAGCGAGACCGGTGGAGATGTGCGTGAACCCGCTTGGGGACCCGCAGCCAATTAAAATAATGATTTGTAGTACTTTATCGATTCAAAAATTTAAAGGAGAGTAAAAATGAATAAAGGACTGGTTGTAAGCGTATTGCTGGCTACGTTGCTGGTTGCATGTTCTAGCAAGCCGCTCAAGGATACGCCCGTTGCCGTTGAAGACAAGAGCCCGGACATGAGCCAGAGCACGGAAGCGACTACTGCCGACGATAGCAGCGCGACCGCAGGCATGGCCGATTCCGACATGTCGGTCAATCCGCTCACCGACCCCAACAATATTCTGTCCAAGCGCAGTGTTTACTTCGATTACGATTCCGATGAAGTCAAGTCGGAATTCCGTCCGCTGGTAGAGGCGCATGCCAAATACCTGCTGGCACATCCTGAAGCCAAGGTTATGCTGCAAGGCAATACCGACGAGCGTGGTGCCCGCGAGTACAACCTTTCGCTGGGCCAACACCGTTCGGTATCGGTCAAGCAGGTGATGAATCTGCTCGGCGTGCAGGACAAGCAGATCGAAACCGTCAGCTATGGTGAAGAAAAGGCTGGCGCAAGCTGCCGTGACGAATCCTGCTGGAAGGAAGATCGTCGCGTCGATATCGTTTATCAAGGCGAGTAATCCAAGATGCGTGTACTGATTCTGGCTTTTTTGTCTTTGCTGCTGATATCGCGGCCCGCGTATGCGTTGTTCGAGGACGACAAGGCGCGGGAGCGCATCATCGATTTGCAGCAGAAAATGGAAAGCCAGAGTCAGACGACGCAGGCGACACTGGATGAATTGAAGAAAAGCCAGCAGGCGCTCGAGCAGCGCCTGACCTCTATCGAGGCCGTGGTCAAAGGTCAGGGCCTCATCGATTTGCTGGACCAGATCAAGCAACTTAATGACGAACTGAACAACGTCAAGGGCCAGCTTGAAATAGCGACGCACAATATCGAAGCCAATCAGCAGCGCCAGCGGGATTTGTATACCGATATCGACGGCCGCATGCGCAAGCTGGAAAGTGGAGTTTCGGCCGCGCCTATGCAGCCCGGTATGCCCGGACAGCCGGCCGCAACTGATGCCGGCCAGCCTGCTGCCGGGGCACCAGCCACGAACCCGGCCGCGCCTGGCACCGACGCGGCAAATGCCAGCAGCGAAGACGGTGATTTCCAGGCGGCGCAGGCATTGTCTGCTGCAGGTAAGCATCGTGAGGCTTTCGATGCCTATGAGAAGTTTTTGCAGAATTATCCCAACAGCCAGCACGCGCCGTTTGCGCTATACGCGTTGGGTTATTCGCAGTTTTCGCTGAAAAATTACAAGGCGTCGATCGCCACCCAGCAAAAGCTGATCAAGCAATATCCGGATCATGCCAAGACGCCGGACGCAATGTTCAACTTGGCCAATAGCCAGATTCAGCTATCGGATATCGACGGCGCCAAGAAAACCTTGCGCGCGCTGTTGGCGAAGTATCCGCAGAGCAATGTGGCGCCCAATGCCAAGCGCCGACTCGAGGTGCTGGACTCGATCAAATCCCGCTAATATCGCGGGTTTTCCCAGCGGGAGTAGGCGTATAATTGCGCCTCCCATTCCCCGCCATCTGCCATGACACTGCGAGTTCATGAGATATTCCATTCGCTGCAAGGCGAGTCTTCGCGCGTAGGCTTGCCTACCGTTTTCGTGCGCCTGACGGGCTGCCCGATGCGCTGCGTCTACTGCGATACCGCCTACGCTTTCCATGGCGGCAAAAGCATCTCCGTCGATGAGATCCTGGCACGTGTTGCCGAGTATGGCGCCCGTTATGTCACGGTCACCGGCGGCGAACCGCTCGCGCAGAAAGAATGCCTGACGCTGCTGCACGAGCTTTGCAATGCCGGTTACAGCGTGTCGCTGGAAACGGGCGGCGCTATTGCCATCGACAATGTTGACCCACGCGTTTCCGTCATTCTCGATATCAAGACACCGGATTCCGGCGAGTTGGAAAAAAACTGCTGGAATAACCTGGAGCATCTGAAGCCGATCGACGAAGTCAAGTTCGTGCTGTGCGGTCGCGAGGACTACGAGTGGGCCAGGCAGTTGCTTGTCGATCGCCAGCTGGATGCCAAATGTACAGTGCTGTTTTCGCCCGTCTACGGCCGGCTGAATCCGACCGAGCTCGGCGAGTGGGTGCTGCAGGATGGCTTGCCGGTACGCATGCAAGTGCAATTGCACAAGATTCTGTGGGGCGAGACGCCAGGCAAATGAGTTTTGAGGCCTACAAGGATTTAGCTACTGCGTTGCGCTTAAAGCAGGCCATACTGCTGCACTCGGCCGTACGCATCGCTGCCGGCAGGCGGCAAAAATGCAAGGAGATCCGTGCGTGAAGCGTGCTGTCGTGCTGCTGTCCGGCGGCCTCGATTCGGCGACCGTGCTCGCCATTGCCCGCAGTCAAGGCTATGCGAGCTATTGCTTGAGCCTCGATTATCACCAGCGGCATGTGGCTGAGCTCGACGCCGCGGCAAGAGTTGCGGCGGTGCTGGGTGCAAGCGCACATCGAACGGCGCAGCTAGACCTGTCCATGTTCGGCGGTTCGGCATTGACCGACGTGGAAATCGCCGTGCCGCAGACACCGAGCGAGGGCATTCCGGTCACTTACGTGCCGGCACGCAATACCATTATGCTGTCCTTGGCGCTGGCCTGGGCCGAGGTGCTGGACGCGCGCGATATCTTCATCGGCGTCAACGCGCTCGATTACTCCGGTTATCCTGATTGCCGTGCCGAGTATGTCGAGGCCTTTCAGCGCATGGCCAATCTGGCGACCAAGTCGGCGGTCGAGGGCCGTACCATCACCATTCACGCACCGTTGATCGAGATGAGCAAGGCGGAGATCATCGCGCGCGGTACGGAACTCGGCGTCGATTACGGCATGACGATTTCCTGCTATCAGGCCGATGCGGCAGGGCGCGCCTGCGGCCTGTGCGATTCCTGCCGTTTGCGCAAACAGGGATTTACCGCGGCCGGTATCGCCGATCCAACGCGCTACCGGATTTGATCGTTGCCGGCGCCGCTTTGCCCGAACAAGAATTCCCTTGCCAAACAGGGCGAAAATAACGTAAAATCCGCGCCTTTCTGTCCAGACTAAAGAGAACTCATTATGGTGATCATTCGACTCGCCCGCGGTGGCGCGAAGAAATCCCCTTTTTACAGCGTAGTCGTGGCTGATTCGCGCAACCGTCGCGATGGCCGGTTCATCGAGCGCGTCGGTTTTTACAATCCGCTGGCCAAGGAAGGCCAGGAAGGATTGCGTCTCGACAGCGCACGTATTACGCATTGGCAAAGCAATGGCGCCCAGTTGTCTGACTGTGTTGCACGTCTAGTCAAGCAATCCGCCAAGAGCGTTGTCGTGGCGCAGGAGCCGGTAAAGGCCAAGGCAGCCAAGACGAGCAAGGCCAAGGAAACTGCGGCCGACAAGCAGTCGGACGCGCCAGCAGCTTGATTACCCGGTTCGCTGCTGAAGCGGACGGGCCGACAAGCCGGCAATAATCGTGAGTGCAATGGTCATTATGGGGCGCATCGTCGCCCCTTATGGCATTTATGGCTGGCTCAAAATACAGCCGGATACCGAAGCACTCGACGGGCTTGGTGATTATGCAACCTGGTGGCTGGGTCGCGCCGATCAGTGGCGCCCATTCGAGCTGGAAACGGTCAAAATGCACGGTAATGTGTTGCTGGCGAAGCTGAAGGGAATCTCTGACCGTGATGCGGCGTTTGCGTTGAAGGGCAGCCAGGTTGCCGTGCCGCGTGAGGAATTGCCGGCAGCGGCGGAAGGTCAATATTACTGGGCCGATTTGATCGGCCTGCGGGTGGTTAACCAGCAGCAAGTCGATCTTGGCGAAGTCGTCGATGTGTTCGAGACTGGCGCCAATGATGTGCTGGTGATTCAGGGTGAGCGCGAGCGATTGTTGCCGTTTGTCGACCAGGTCGTGCTGGATGTTGATCTCGCCGCCAAGGTCATGCAAGTGGACTGGGACGCGGAATTTTGAGCGCGGCGCTGGAAAAGCAGGTTTTGCAGTTCGATGTGGTCAGCCTGTTTCCGCAGATGTTTGAAGCGATGACACGTTATGGCATTACATCGCGCGCACTGGAAAACGAAATTTATGAGTTGGCGTTGTGGAATCCACGCGATTTCACGACTGACAACTACAAGACCGTAGATGATCGACCCTACGGTGGCGGTCCCGGCATGGTCATGCTGGCAGAGCCGCTGGAAAAAGCGATTGATGCTGCTATAGCGCGGCAACGGGCTCAAGGAGTGGCAACGCACCGCGTGATTCATCTGTCGCCTGCTGGTCAGCCGCTTACGCATGAGATCGTCATGCAGCTGGCGGCGGAACCTGGGCTGGTGCTGCTGGCGAGCCGCTACGAAGGTGTCGACGAACGATTGCTGGCCAGCCGGGTCGATGCGGAATACTCGATCGGCGATTATGTGCTGTCGGGCGGAGAACTGCCGGCCATGGTGCTGATGGACGCCATCGTGCGCCAATTGCCGGGCGCGCTTGGCGATGCCGATTCGGCGACGGAGGATTCTTTCGTCGACGGCTTGCTGGATTGCCCGCACTATACGCGGCCGGAAACGTATAAGGATATGAAGGTGCCGGAAATATTGATGTCCGGCAACCATGCAAAAATCAGGCAATGGCGTCTCAAGATGTCGTTGCAGAGAACCCGGGCCAGGCGCCCGGAGCTGTTGGCCGCAAGGTCGTTGACGAAGGAAGAGTCTCGGCTGCTCGCTGAACTGGAGCAGGAACAGGACGCTTCATAACTAAAAGGAGCTACAAAGTGGCAGACATCATCAAGCAACTCGAGCAGGAAGAAATTGCACGTCTCGGCAAGAGCATTCCCGACTTCGCCCCAGGCGACACCGTGGTCGTCGGCGTCAATGTGGTTGAAGGCAACCGCAAGCGCGTACAGGCTTACGAAGGCGTGGTCATTGCCAAACGCAACCGTGGCCTCAACTCGTCTTTCATCGTGCGCAAGATTTCTTCCGGCGAAGGCGTGGAGCGTACTTTCCAGAGCTATTCTCCGCTGATTGCCAGCATAGAAGTCAAGCGCCGCGGTGACGTACGCCGCAGCAAGCTCTATTACCTGCGTGAGCGTTCCGGTAAGTCCGCGCGCATCAAGGAAAAGCTGCAACTGCGCAACAAGGAAAATGCGACCGCTGCAGAATAAAATCGAGCGCCTCGCAAGAAAAGCCCCGCCGTCGCGGGGCTTTTTTATTTGCGCGTCTTTCGGTTAGCATAACGTCATGAAACACGATTACGATGCCATCGTTGCAGCGCCGTTCGGTGCAGTGGCCATCCAGGCGCGCGACGATTTCCTGACCCGGCTTGAATTACTGGCCGAGCCGCATGCCGAACTTTTCTCCGACAATGCTTTTGTCCAAACCGTAGCCGGGCAGATCAGTGAGTACTTGCGTAACCCGGAGGCTGTTCTGAGCATTCCTTACGCGGTCAAGGGTACGCCGTTCCAGCGGCGTGTTTGGCAGGCCATCGCTGCCATTCCCTGCGGAAAAACACTGAGCTACGGCGAGCTTGCCGCCAAGGTAGGTTCGGGGCCGCGGGCCGTTGCCAATGTCTGCGGTGCAAACCAGGTGCCCCTTTTTATTCCGTGTCATCGCGTCGTTGCTAAGAATGGCCTCGGCGGCTTCATGCAGGGCGACGCCCGTGGCCTTGCCATCAAAACCTGGCTGCTCGAGCATGAAAAGCAGGCATGAGCCCGGCCGATCAGCAACTGCTGGACGCTTTCACCGATCACCTCTGGCTGGAAGACGGTTTGGCGCGAAACACACTGGACAGCTATCGGCTTGACCTGAGCCAATTTGGTGAATGGCTGTTGGCGCATGGCAACAAGTCCGTGAGCGAAGCGGTTGAAGGGGACATACAGCAATATCTCGCGGTCAGATTCCCGCACAGCAAGCCGCGCAGCATCAGCCGATTGATAGCCAGCTTGCGCCGTTTCTATCGTTATTGCCTGCGCGAACATAAGGTTGATATCGATCCGACGCTGCGCATTGATGCGCCCAAGCTGCCTCGTTCCTTGCCCAAGAGCCTCAATGAGGCGCAAGTGGAGGAATTGCTCGATGCGCCCGATACCAGCCAGGATATGGGATTGCGCGATCGTGCCATGCTGGAGATTCTGTATGCGTGCGGCCTGCGCGTGTCTGAACTAATCGGCCTTAAAACTACTGAAGTAAGTCTCAGCGAAGGCGTAATTCGCGTCACCGGCAAGGGCAGCAAGACGCGATTGGTGCCCATGGGCGAAGAGGCGGTGGAGTGGGTGGCGCGTTATCTCAGGCAGGCCCGCCCCGCTATTCTGCAACAAAGGCTCAGTGACAGCCTGTTCGTTACCCAGCGCGGTACGGCTATGACACGGCAGGCATTCTGGTATTTGATCAAACGCTATGCGCTTCAAGCAGGCATCACCCAAGCCTTGTCCCCGCATGTGCTGCGCCACGCATTCGCCACCCATCTGCTCAACCACGGTGCCGATCTGCGCGTGGTGCAGATGCTGCTGGGACATGCTGATATCTCGACGACGCAGATCTATACCCACGTGGCGCGCGAACGGCTCAAGCAACTGCACGCCACGCATCACCCGCGTGGCGCAATGAAATAGTTAAGCCTGGCGCGCGCGCTCGATCGCGACACCCAGACGTTTGACGCCGGACAGGATGCCGGGTTTGCTTACCCGGACTTTGACCCAGGTGACGGCAAATTCATCAAGAATGATATTGCTGACATGCTCTGCCAGCGCTTCGACCAGCTTGAAAGAGCGTGCGGCCAGTGTTTGCCGGATGCGTTTGACGACGAGACCATAATCTATGGTGTCGGCAATGTCGTCTGTTTCACAGGAACGGCTGCCTGGCATGGTGAATTCGATATCGAGCACGACGGTTTGCGGCGTCATGCGCTCCCATTCCGGCACGCCCAAGTGGGTTTCTACACTGACTTCGCTTAGAAATATGATGTCCATGGTTTAAAATTCCTTTCCGGAATTTTAGAGCATTCAAGATGAGCGAACAGGCCTTTGCGCCATTTATTTATATTGCAGCGGCATATCTGCTGGGGTCGATTGCGTTTGGCATCCTGATCAGTCGCGCATTCGGCCTGCCCGATCCGCGCACCGTGGGTTCGGGCAATCCTGGCGCCACCAATGTTTTGCGTAGCGGCAAGAAATTAGCCGCTGTGCTTACTTTGCTCGGCGACGCAATCAAAGGCTGGTTGCCGGTTTGGCTGGCGGTACATTATGGGCTGGCACATTGGATCATTTGCGCCGTGGCACTGGCCGTGTTTCTCGGCCACTTGTATCCGCTCTATTACCGCTTCCAGGGGGGTAAGGGCGTGGCCACCGCGCTCGGCGTGTTGCTGGCGATTTCGCCATGGCTGGGCTTGTGCGTGTTACTGACTTGGCTGCTGTCGTTCGCTATCTGGCGCTATTCCTCGCTGGCGGCATTGGCGGCGGCAGGCATGGCTCCGATCTATGCGTTGGCGTTACTCGAATATCGCGGCTATGCCCTCATGGCGCTGGTGCTCGCCATCTTCATGTTTTGGCGGCACCGCAACAACATACAGAAACTGCTGAATGGCACCGAAGCCGGTTTCGGCAAGGGGCCTAAATAGTCTTTAGGGCTGCTGCAACTCCGC
>CBILOJ010000003.1:0-22519 GCA_966238525.1 uncultured Methylophilaceae bacterium
GCACTTCGCGCAATACGTTGGCCATGATACGTAATGCCGGCGTGGAGCCCGAAGTCATCGAATATCTGCAGATGCCGCCGTCGCGCGAGCGGCTGCAGGCATTAATACACGAGGCGGGCTTAAGCGTGCGAGAAGCGATGCGGCAAAAAGAGGCACTCTATGCCGAACTGCAGCTGAATCGTCCCGAACTCAGCGATGCTGATCTGCTCGATGTCATGCTGGCGCATCCCGTTCTCATCAACCGGCCATTCGTCGTCACCG
Source organism: uncultured Methylophilaceae bacterium (assembly GCA_966238525.1). Taxonomy (GTDB): domain Bacteria; phylum Pseudomonadota; class Gammaproteobacteria; order Burkholderiales; family Methylophilaceae; genus CBILOJ01. The sequence continues at coordinate 262 of CBILOJ010000003.1, forward strand.
GACTCGGTACGCGATTGTGTCGGCCTTCCGAACTGGTGCTCGACCTGTTGCCACCGCAACGCGGCGCTTTTGCCAAGGAAGACGGCGAAGCAGTGGTTGACGCCCAGGGCCACCGCATCAAATAGTGCAAACCGTTACTTAGGGGAAGAACATCATGCTGGAACCCATCTGGATCTGGGGCATACTGGGACTGATACTGCTGGCGGCGGAAATGGCGACCGGCACGCTCTACATCCTGTGGTTCGGCATTGCCGCCTTGTGCATGTCGGCCGCACTCGCCCTCTTCCCGCTGATGGCGCTGCCCTTGCAGCTACTGCTGTTCGCCGTGCTGGCACTGGGTTCGCTTGCCATCTGGAAATTCAACGACAGGAAGAACGCATCGGATCTGCGCATCGGCCAGTCGCAATCGGACGAGATCGGCCGCACCGGCACCATTAGCCAGGGCGTAAGTCCGGCACACAATGGCAGTATCCGCTTTGCTCAGGGCCTGATGGGTAGTCGCGAGTGGACGGCCATTTCCGACGAGGAAATTGCCGTCGGTGAAGACGCCGTCGTCACTGGCATCGAAGGCAACAGTCTGCGCGTGCGGCGCAAGCCGCGCTAGTATCGAACACAACGACACAAGGAATCGCCATGACCACTTTCATGCTCATACTTCTCATCCCGGTCGCCCTGCTGATCTGGAAGGGCATACGCATCGTGCCGCAGGGCGAGGAATGGGTGGTCGAACGCCTCGGTAAGTTCAATGCCGTGATCGGCCCCGGTCTGCACGTCATCAACCCGATCCTGAGCAAGGTCAGTTACAAGGTCACGACCAAGGACATCATCCTCGAAATTCCGCAACAGGAGGTCATCACGCGCGACAACGCGGTGATTCTCGACAACGCCGTGGCCTTCATCAAGGTCAGCAACATCCAGCGCTCGGTCTACGGCATCGACGACTTCCGCGAAGCCATGCGCAATATGGTGCAGACGAGTTTGCGCTCCATCATTGGTGGCATGGATCTCAATCATGCCCTGAGCTCGCGCGACCGCATCAAGGCCGAGCTCAAGATGGCCGTCGGTGATGAAGCTGCGGACTGGGGGCTCACGGTCAAATCGGTGGAAATCCAGGACATCAAACCTTCGCCCAATATGCAACACGCAATGGAATTGCAGGCCTCGGCCGAACGCGAGCGCGTGGCATTGATCACGCGTTCAGAAGGCGAGAAGCAGGCGATTATTCTCAACGCCGAAGCGCGGCTGGAAGCGGCGCGCAAGGATGCGGAAGCGCAAAAGGTCGCGGCAGATGCATCGGCCGAGGCTATCCGCCTGATTGCCGAGGCGGTCAAGGAAAACAAGACCTCGGCCACCTTCCTGCTTGGTGACCGCTATATCCAGGCGCTGCAGAAAGTATCGGATTCGGGCAACAGCAAGATTGTGCTGATGCCGGGCGACCTCATCAGCGCGGTGAAAACGCTGGTCGGCGGCAAATAATTAATTCGTCGTACCGCAAACCTGGCAATCAGGGTCGCGGTGCAGCCGAATGCTGCGCCATTCCATGGCAAGCACGTCGAGCAGCAGCAGACGCCCCTGAAGACTTTCGCCGAGACCGAGCAGCAGTTTCATAGCCTCGGCTGCCTGCGTGGTACCGATCATGCCCACCAAGGGCGCGAATACGCCGTTCTCGGCGCAGCGCATTGCTTCCTCCGCCCCCATATCTGGAAACAGGCAGTGGTAACACGGGCTGTCATCGTGGCGCCGGTCGAATACCGTCACCTGGCCTTCGAAGCCGATCGCAGCGCCCGACACCAACGGTTTGTGCAATGTGACGCAAACCTGATTCAGCGTATAGCGCGTCTCGAAATTATCGCTGCAGTCGAGGACGACATCGGCATCGGACACGAGTCGCGTCAGCTCCGCGGCATCGACCTTGCGATCTATCGTTTGCACGATGACTTCCGGATTGATTGCGGCCAGCGTCTGCTGCGCCGAAACTGCCTTGTTGAGGCCTACCGATTGCGTGGTATGGATGATCTGGCGCTGCAGGTTGGTAAGGTCCACCGCATCGAAATCGCAGATCGTCAGGTGGCCGACGCCACCGGCCGCCAGGTATAGCGCCGCCGGCGCACCGAGGCCGCCGGCGCCGATAATGAGTGCGTGGCCTTCGACCAGCTTTTGCTGGCCTTCATAGCCGATTTGCGGCAAAAGGATGTGGCGGCTGTATCGCAGCAGTTGATGATCGTTCATGTCGATTAGGGTAGTTGACCGGCTTCCACCATTTTACTCGCATAGACGCCTGGCGCTATCCAGACCACGATATCGTCGAATTCGCCGCCGGCGGCGCTTGCGTTCGTGGCACGATCGCGACTGAAGAAGATGCTGTCGCCGAGCGCATTCGCCTGCTCATCGGCATTGGTTGCGGAGGTACTGCCCGACTGGACACCATTGCCGCCATAGGCCAAGGCACCGTTCGCTCCCATGGAAAGCACGGCGGCCGGGCTTTTGTTGTCGTCCGTAGTCAACCGGAATTCGGTACCTGCAGGGTCACGCGATTTGACCGTGATGGATCGGGCAGTCAGCGGCGATAGCGTAATCTTGACCATCGCGTCGGCATAAGCCGCGCTGACGCTGTAACGATAAAGATGGCCCCAGGCGTCCAGCCGGGCCAGGCCGAGCTCGGCCCAGGGCAGAAAACCCGTGCTGACGTTGCCGCTAAGCACGCGGCATTTACCCGAAGCCGTGTCGCGATTTTCAGCACCGTCCAGATACGACTTGGCAGGGCATGGCAAATAACCGTGCGCCATGGCATAGCCCAGCAACGCCTGTCGCATGTCGTCCATGGCGCGCCGTGTATCGCTGTAGCCGCGCTGTTCCGTGAGTGCACGTAACGGCACCAGCAGGCCGCCCAGCAGCAAACCGACAATCATCATCACTACGGCCATTTCGACCAGCGTAAAACCGGTACAACCCGATCGCAGTTGCGCATTCATTCGACGATTTCCACTTGGTCGTTGAAGGTGGCACGCGGTCGCCGAATACCGTCGAATACGAGTGCGCCCGCAATGTTGCTAATGGAATCGAAATACTGCGCCAGTTCGCCGCCCGGCCGCGTTTGCGCCGGCTGAGTGCCGCCGTATGCGGGAGCCGGCCGCGCATCGGTCGTATCCAGCCTCCTGCCCGCCGACATCAGCAATGCATGTACGCCAGAGGCAACGCCTGCGGGCTCGTGCACGCTCAGGCAATCGCCGCAATGACGATCACCGCCTGGCAGGAATGGTGCGGCCACTTTGTAGTAGAACAAATGATGCCAACGGTTTTCCAGCACATAGGCGAGCGATGGCTGCAAACTCGGCCAGTCGACAGCTACCGGCGTATGCATGAACTCGATTGCGACCGGGCCCGTGGTCGATGCCACGCCCGTCAATACGATACTGCCGTTGCCTGCCGCGTCCAGCGTATGTATCACTTGCTGCGACTCCAGTATGCCTTGTCGCAGCAAAACATCCGTGCCTAGTACCAGCGGCTGGTAGAAACCGAGGCCTAATCCGGCGATCGATGCCTGCACCGTCACCACCTCCCCGGCCGTAGCGCTGACAGTACACATCATGCGGGGCGACTTGCTGACATCGCATGCCGCGGTATCGCCGGGATCATCGCCATCTGGCAAGCCGTTGCCACTCCGCACACTGATGGTTGATGGCAGCCAGGTGGTTGCGGAACCGTTTACCGGCAATAGGCCGCCGCCATTGCCGGCCACGCCGATGAAGTCGCTAATGCCTGGATCCGCAAATGGCGCCGCAAACGGATATGCACCCCATGTTTGCCGGTAGGTACGCAGATAATTGGCGATATCCATCAGTACCCGGCGTTCGAGCACAGGGAAGATATCATCGAGCTTGACTGCCAGCAGGCGGTCATTGAAAGTGGCAGAAGCAGGCTGCGTGACGTATTTGCCATCGTTGTCGGCATTTTCCAGATCCAGATAATCGGCGAGCAGTGGGGCCTGCGACAAGGATCGACGCTGGCCCGACAGCGGCGCACCCGGCGAGACCAGCACAGCGATGGCTTGATCCGAAACACCATTCACCGTTAGCGCCGGTGTATCGCTGTTGATAGGCGTTTGACGAAAATCCGCCGCCAGTGCGTACCATAACCTGTTGCCGCCGCCATCCTTGAGTTCGCCCGTGCCCAATGTCCGCCAAGCAAATCGCCCGGCCAAGGCGCCGGTACAATTCCCCAGTGCCTCGCCCTCGCGCGCAGTGCCGATATATGCCTTGTTCTCGGGACATGGAAACCGGCCGGGATGCGCTTCTTCACCGCTGAGCCCGCCCACGACATATCCAATGAGCGCGTGCTTGGCCTGTAACAGCGCGCGGCTGCCATCCGCATCGATCTGCGCAGTAAAACTGCCCATGGTCAGCATTTTCAACAACAGGCCGGCTGACGCCAGGCTCAGCAGGAACACCAGCACGGCCAATGCCAACCCATGTTGACGTCCATACGGCTGGAAATGCCGCAGTGGCTCCGCGCGCATCATTGTTTCGCCGTCCTATGTATGGGCCGCGTTCCGCCCGCTGGCAGCCGCACTTCGGCATCAGCTGGTGCGGCTTGAATAGACCTCTCGACGATCGCGCCTGTTGCAGGTAGATATGTTTGGCCGGCCTTGAGCTGCAATGGCTCACCCCCATGTGGCAGCTTGAGTTGCACCGGGCTGCTACCAGTCCGCAATTCACCCACGATCATGGTTCCCACACTGGTATTTTCCATTACCGGCGCGCTGTTTACCCAAACGGTGTTGCGCTTGCCATCGCCACGCTCGACATAACCGCGGATTGTAATCGGGGCTGATGACGACACGCCGGACACAGTTTCGGCAACAGGTATCTCGGGCGCTGCCGATGAAGACACCGAGCCCGCGCTCCGCAAGGCATCGAGCCGAGCACGCTCTGATGGCGTCGTGAACAGGCGTCCCCAGTCTTCGGCGCCATAGCCAGCGAGAGCCTGGCAGGCAATGACTAACGGCAAGAGCATGCGCACACGTAACATTTCAAGGTCCACTTTCGGTAGACGGCGCATGCAATGTGAGCCAGTCGATCTCGCAACGGGTCTGGAAACGGGGCGCCATTTCATCAGAGGAGTGCGTTGCCAGACGAGTAATTTCGCATTCGCGCAGCATGAATGGCGCCTGACTAATGGATAGCGTATCGAGCAGCGTCAGCAGATCGCCTTCATGCAGCATGGCCAGCTGCACGTGCATGGCGGAACGATATAGCGTCAGCGCGCCTTGATCCTGCCAGAATGCGGGCTTGTAGGCTTGTTGTGCGGCCATTTGATAATCGATGGCGAATAGCCGGTACTGGCGCTGGATATCACCTAGCATGCCCAGCCACTGCCAGCGACGCTCTTCGCCGACGAAACCCTGGGCGACCAACTGCCGGTAGAGGGGCAGATAGCGTATGATCGCGTGCTTTTCCAGCTCAGTCGTTTGATAGTGCTGCCGTGCCTGCTCTAGCCTACTCTGCTGTAGACGTAACGCCTGTTGCGCATCTGCCTGGCGCTGCTGTGTCACGCCTACGGCCAGTATAGCCAGCGTGAGCGCCAGACCCAGGCCGAATAAGGGATAACGCAACGCTTGTCTGTCCTCCGACGGCCACGTCATGCCTGCTCCGGCTTCAGAACCAGCTTGAGCTTGAACAAAGCGGCGGGCGGCGCAGGAGAATAAGCATCTTCAGTACTGCCCTGCAGGTTTGCCGCAGCGCTGGCGCTGGCAGGAGCTTGCAGCACCTCGGCCTGCATTACATCTGGCTGGGTACGCAGGCGATTCAGCACCTGTCCGACGCTGGCTTTGGCTGCGTCATAATCCCCAGCAAACCCTGCAATTTCCCCATCCATGAAGCCGAGTTCGTATAGCGTACCCGCTTCGCCAATACGCTGTGAAGACAAAGCATCATTGCCGCCCTTGTCGGCGAGCGTCAGATTCGAGCTCATTACCCAGCGCAAGCGATTGATACGGATTTCCGGCGCTTCGGTGAGTGCGGTGCCGAGGATGCGCATCATGCGGCGCGGCGTTTTCGGATAATGGTCTATTACGGTGTGCAATTGCACTGCTCTTTGCAACTCGACACCAGGCAGTGGGGCGAGCGGCAAATTTTGCCGTGCCTGGCGATATAGCGCTTGCTGACGTTGCGTGGTTGCCAACGCTTGCTGCAGCTGCTCGCGCAAATCCAGTTCCTGCCGCAGATACCAGCCGCTCAGCACCAGAGCCGCCACGACGCTCACTGTCGCCACGGCGTTGATCCGACGACCTAACGTGCGCAAGCGGTGACTGTTGATCATGGCTGCAGGCGCGAGATTACCGGCCTTGGCTCCGCATGCCAGAACATGCATGTGCAGCAGTGCCGGCTCCATGGAGAGCAGTTGCGGCGCCATATGCATGCCGCGCGCCAATGCTGCCAAGTCCATGCGGTGGCAGTTGTAACCTTGCGCTTGTGTTAATACCTGGCAAATCTGCTCGCTGTCGTCTCCCATGGCGGGCCATAGCACATCCACTGCGGTATCGTCCGCGATAATGTGCTGGCTTATGAGATAGCGCCGGGTTTTCTCGGTTTCAGCCGCATAAAAATCTGGCGAATCATCAAGCCCCATGCCCGCGGGCTTGAGCATCAAGCGGCTCATCAGCAGTCGCCCGTGCTGCAGATAACTTTGGCGCAAACCAGAATTGAGACACTCGCTGAGCAGCAGATGCGGTACGTTGAGCTTATAGCGCCGCACCCATGCGGCGCTCAGCATGGGAAGCAGATAGACGCCTGTGAGCAGCGCGTTCTGCTCAGCCATGACATCGAGCCAGCCCTGAAAACATAATGCCGAGTTCAACGCCGCGAACAAGTAGCGGTTGTCCCGGCGCTTGTGCAAATCTCGATCAATGAAGCAGGCGGTACGGAATCGCGTATTGCGGTAATGCTGATTGAGCTTGCGCTCGATGAGCTGTCGGCGCACTTTGCCATTGGCATGCGGCAACAACTCAAGGCGAAAATCTTCTTCTACGGCATCGACTATCAGAGAAATCGGAACACCGGCATGCGCACGCAGGAAATAATCGAATAGCTGCCGGCCAAGCGTATCGTCGCTGAATTCTCCATGCCACTGCAGCCGCTGCCAGCGCCAGACGCCGGCGACTAGTTTGTTATGGCTGGCGCAGAGAACGATCTGGGTAAACATAGCGCGTCAGAGTTTCAAATGACTCAGACTGTCGTACACAGGCCCAAGCACGGCAAACATGATGCCAGCCAGGATGAGGCCCAATACTACGGTCAGCGCAGGCTCCAGCATGCTCAGCATTTTTTCGGTCGATTCACTGACTTCGCGATCGTAAAAATAGCTGATATTGAGCAAGGCCCGATCCAGGCCGCCGGTACTTTCGCCCACGCCTATCATGCGTACCACCAGCGGCGGGAATAAGTCCGCGTCGCGGAAGCTCTCGCTCATGCTGTCCCCTGCATTGATTTGCTGGTGGACCCTACTTAATGCTGCAATGACTGTCCGGTTGGCAACAATGGCTTCACAGGACTTGAGTGCATCCATGACCGGAATGCCGGCCTGATACATCAAAGCGAAATAGCTTGCGAACCGCGCCAGTATGATTTTTTGCAGGATGCCGCCGAATACGGGCAGGTGCAGTTTGATATGGTCGACGCGGTAGCGCAGCGCGACGCTATGTTTGAGCGCGGTCATTCCAATCAGGAAGACCAGCAATATCATGGTGACCAGCCAAGCCCAGTAGCCAACGAGCAGATGCGACAGCTGAATAAGCAGCCGTGTTTCCAGCGGCAACGCCTGCCCCAGATTGCCCAGGAAAACCGTCATCTGCGGTACCAGATAGACCATAAGAAAAATCACGGTAGCCAGCACCACGCACAGCACGAACAGCGGATAAATCAGCAAGCGCTTGGTCTTCGCCACCAGCTCGTCCTGCCATTTCAGCGTGACTGTCAGCTTGGCGAAAACTTCGGGGAGCTTGCCGGCCTGCTCTCCAGCACGGATCAGGCCGACGAATACCGGACCGAAAACCGCTGGGTGGCCAGCTAACGCTTCTGACAGCAGCTTGCCGCTTTCCACTTCGGCGACCAGCGTGCCGATGATTTTCTGGAAATGCGCATGCGTAGCGCTGTCGCGCAAATCGGTGAGGCCTTGCAGCAACGGCACGCCGGCATTCGTCAGTTGCTCCAGCTGAAAACAGAACAGCGCCAGATCTTTCAAGCCGACTTTTTTGGATGGCAATAGCCGCGACCTCGCTGCTAGCGGCTTGAAAGTGAGCAGGTCGAGATCGATACGCGCCAATCTCATTTCCAGATCGATTTCGTTGAAGGCATCAAGCTGGCCTTGCTTCGCCCGTCCATGCTGGTCCATAGCCTTGTAACTGAAAACCGGCATGATTAGCCGCTGCGACCCAGATCAATCACGCGTCTGACTTCCGCCAAGCTGGTAACGCCTTCTCGCACGCGACGCAAACCGTCTTCAGCCAAGGTAACCAGGCCCTTTTTTCTTGCCGCCGCCTGCATTTCATCCAGATGCGAGCGGCGCGCGATCATGGCATCCAGCTCATCATCGATGACCAGCAATTCCATGATGGCCATGCGCCCGCGATAACCGGTATGACTGCAGACTTCGCAGCCCGCCTGCCGATAAACGGTGGGCGTGTCGGCAAGCGCAATGCCGAGCAGACGACGCTCATAGTCATCGGGCACATAGGCCTGCTTGCAATGCCGGCACAGCATGCGCACCAGCCGTTGGGCGATTACGCCTACGACATTGCCCGCCATGATGTCGGGCGAAATGCCGATGTCGTATAAACGCGGAAAAGCGCCGAGCGCTGAATTAGTATGCAAAGTGCTGAAGACGCGATGACCGGTCATGGCCGCGCGAAACGCCATAGTGGCGGTATCGCCGTCGCGGATCTCACCGACCAGAATGATGTCCGGATCCTGCCGCAGGATGGAGCGGATGCCATTGACGAAATCCACCTTGTTGGCTTCGGTCACCGATGTCTGGCGCATTCTGGTGACCGGGTATTCCACCGGATCCTCCAGAGTCATGATGTTGACCGCTTCCGTATTCTGCGATGACAGCAGTGAATAAAGCGTGGTCGTCTTGCCGCTGCCGGTGGGACCGGTGACGATCAGCATGCCTTCAGGACGCGCCATCATACGCTGCAACTGCGCCAGGCTTTCCGCGCGCAACTCCATGTCAGCCAATGGAATAATGGACTTCTCACGGTCGAGCACTCGCAGCACAATATTTTCGCCATGAATGGTCGGATGAGCAGCCACCCGGAAATCGATGGGTCGTCCACATAAATTCATATTAAGACGACCATCCTGGGGTGCGCGCGTCTCGGCAATATCCATACCGCTGACCACCTTGAGCCGCACCGCCACGCCGGGCCAGTAGGATTTGTGCAGGCTGCGGATCTGTTGCAACACGCCGTCGATGCGGTAGCGAATACGCAAGAAGGCCTGCTCGGGCTCGAAATGGATGTCGGAGGCACCGCGTTTGACCGCATCCATGAGTAGCGCCCCGACCAGCCGCACAATGGGCTGGGTATATTGATCGGCCTCGGGCTGCAGGCTCTGGTAATCGATTTCGCCGGTCTCGATTTCGTGCAGAATGCCATCGACCGAAAGTTCGTAACCGTAGAACTGATCAATGCAGCCTTCGAGCTGCGCCTCGGCGGCAAGCAAGGGCTTGAGCTGGATGCGGTTGCCCACCAGCGCGCGCAGCTGATCCAGCGCCACGACATTGAACATGTCCGCCATCGCCACGGTAAGCAATGCAGCCGCTTCATCGTAAGCCACCGGCAACAGGCGAAAGCGGCGCGCAAAATCCTCGGGGACCAATTGCAACGCTTCGGCATCAGCGACCACCATGCCGAGATCAATGCTTTCCTGCCCGGTAGCACGCGCGACCACATCACGCACCGTGGCTTCACTAACGAACCCCAGGCGTATCAGCTGACGGCCAAGTGGAATATGGCTCTTTCCCTGCTCCATGAGCGCAATACGCGCCTGATCCTGGCTGATCAGGCCTTGCTGCACCAGCAGTTCGTCCAGCTGCAATTTGCCTCCGCACTCAGTCATGCTCAGCCGCCGTTATTGTCGGGCGCATTGCCAAAAACCAATCGGGAATTGCCGCGATCCTCCATGGCAAACTGTTTCTCCTCGACTTGCTGCAAAGTCTCGGGCAACAGAATCATGGATTTGCGCCTTGCGTGATGGGAGCATTCTGCAGCTGCGTTGCCGGCAGGAATTGCCTGAAGCGCCTCAGCTCTGCGCTTTGCAACCCAGGATCGGCGATTACCGTTGGCTTGAGAAAGATGACGAGTTCGGTTTTCTTGTTGATGTCGCTTTCGGCCGTGAACAGCCAGCCAAGCAAGGGAATTTTATAGAGGCCGGGTACATGATCGGAATTGTGCTGGACGATGTCCTGCATGAGCCCGCCGAGCACAGCGACATTGCCGCTGCTGATCTGCAGCAGCGATTCCATTTCCCGTACCTGAATTTCCGGAATACCTTGATTGAAGCCAGCCGGAATGATGGGATTGGGATCCGGCACGTAGCGCAACAAACTCGAAATGGTGGGCCGCACATTGATGTTGACCATCCCATTGGCGCTGATCTGCGGGGTAACGCTCATGACAATGCCTACCGGCACGGTATTGGGCGTCGTCGTCACCGAAGTCAGATTGGTGGAACCCACGCCCACGCCTTGCGACACCTGCGACTGCACGGTGAAATAGACGAGGTTATCGACCACCTTGAGCACTGCCGTCTGATTATTGAGCACCATGAGCTTGGGGCTGGACAGCACCTTGGCATCACCGAACTGCTGAAGCAGGCGCAGCTGCAGATCGATATCGCCGAGTGAGTTGCTGCCCGCATAACCGACAATGAACGGGCTTCTGGAGCCGGCCAGGCCCGTCGTCAAACCGGAAGCGCCGGTAAATACCGTCGTGCTGCCGAGCGCCTCGCTGAAAGTGAAACCGTTGCCTAAGCGGCTCCAGTTGATGCCAGCCTGGTAAATGTCGTTGAGCTGCACTTCGACGATGGTGGCTTCGATCAAAACCTGGCGCTGGACGCTGGCCATGACCTTGTCGAGAAATTCCTGCACCTTCCGATGCTGTTTGCTGGTAGCGCGTATGGTCAGTATTCCTGCTTCGGGATTGGCAATCACGTCGCTCGCTTGCAATGTCTGCAATGCCTTGGGTGGCGCTGAGATTACGGCGTCGGCGAGGGCCGCACCATCGTCAGGTGTGGTAACGACCGTTTTCCCCGTTCGATCCAGAATAGCCTGGACATTGCCAATCAACGTTTCCCAGAAATGATTCCTGGACTCGCTCGTCACCGAAGTGCGAGAGCTGTTACTGGCGCCGGAAGCATTGCTGCGCACGACGCTGGCTGCCGTCGTGCCGGCAGCGGCCGCAACGCCGGTGCTGGCAATTTCCGCTGCGGCGCCGATGAATCCCGCTGTATCACGCGACATATTGACGTAATCAATCTTGTAGCTGCGCAGCACGGGCTGATCGGGTTGAATCATCAGCACCTCACCCTCGAGCCGATAGGTCAGATCGACCTGTTTGGACAGCCGATCCAGTATGGCCAGCAGGGTTTGATCGACTGCATTGAGCGTGACGCGCCCGTGAACTGCTGGATGAATATCAATGTTGAGCTTGCTGTCGCGTGCCAAGGCAAAAAGGATTTCCTTGACCGGTACTTCATTCACGACAACGCTAAAGGTAGGCTCTGCCTGCCGCGGCTTGGGCGTCGGCAGTTTAAGGGCATTGACAGCCGGATCGGGAATGGCAACCGGATCGGCAATCAAGGCGCGCTCGTCGCTGATATGGCCGCCTGACGGCGAGATTGCCGGTTCGTGCACACAAGCACTCAGCATGCAGGCAAGCAGCAATAGTGCTAGCTTTATCTTAATCAATGCCTGGCAAGCCTGCAGCAAAATGCCGCGATGGATACCACACAAAATGCGATATCAGACTTGATCTTGAATGGCGACGGGATACGATCGAAGTACGGGTAATACATCATGCCGGCACTATAATGACAAAAGCCGGCGCCAACACTTATAAGAATTGATAGGTAATCGGTATTTTCTTGGGCTACTACGGCTGTGCTTCATAACTACTGCTTCCCGCGCAGAGACACAGGATGCGTGCTTGCCCGGATGCCTGCCGCTAAAGATCCTCGAGCACACGGCTCATATCATATCTTGCCGTAACGGCGGTCGCCCGTTGGTTTTCAGCTTGATCACCGGTGCTTACAGCGAGTGCAGTTACGCGGTAATGCGGTCGCAATACGCGTCGATCATCCATCAGGGCCTTGATGCCGGGCTTTTGGGCTTGGGCCAGCTTGAAAAGTGATGGAGAAGCTAGCGACGTTTCGAAAATCATCGGGCTTGCTACGTAGCGAGGCGAGGCGGTAGAACGCTGGTCGCCAATTGTATCGACCATGACCCAGATGCACAGAATGGCCAGGAGATACCAGCGCTCATACCCGGCTAAACGAATTCGCCGCCTCCGGGATCCTGGTTTGGCAGACATCGCCTCAGGCGTAGACCGCCTCCCTTTCCTACAGCCGGCGGCATCATTCTCACCGGAGCCGATCCAGACATCGTATTGTTGACGCTTCGCCAGATCGGTCAGCGTTTCATAGGCCACATTCAGCAGCTTCATCATCTGCGTTGCGGTTTCGCTGCCATTATTCCGGTCAGGGTGATATTTTTGGACAAGTGAACGATAAGCCGCGCGGATGACCTCGATAGGGGCATCGTGCGTCACTTTGAGATTCTCGTAATGGCTGGTCTGTTTTTCCATGGGAGCAACCATGAGCCGCAATTCACCGCAGTCGCTGTGTAAACTGGCCGGGTTAACGGTAGCTCGATGCGCCAAGTTATGTTCTGTAGAAAACATAACAGACCGTGCGCGCGACATATGTGCGCCGCCGAACAAAGCACCGACAGACGGGTGAATGGAACAACTGGGACAGAAGAAAATGGGGTGGCTGATGGGGCTCGAACCCACGACAACTGGAATCACAATCCAGGGCTCTACCAACTGAGCTACAGCCACCACGGAAACTGAAAAGATCAGGTTCTTGGCCTGCCCGACAGGAATCGAACCTGTAACCCCCAGCTTAGAAGGCTGGTGCTCTATCCGGTTGAGCTACGGGCAGATGTCGGGCAATCAAGGCGTGCATCATACGATACACGTATTACAAAACCTGGTCGGGGTGGAGAGATTCGAACTCCCGACATCCTGGTCCCAAACCAGGCGCGCTACCAGGCTACGCTACACCCCGAGGGCAGGAAATATAGCGGAATCCTGACTGCCGGTCAAATTCTATCTGTTAAAATATGCGCTTTTGGGCCGAAACAACGCGATGTCAGCACAAATCATCGATGGCAAAGCCATTGCCAATAGCATGCTTCAGAATCTGCAACAGCGTATCGCTGCAAATCTGTCCCAAGGACAGCGCGCGCCAGCCCTTGCAGTCATTCTCATCGGTGAAGACCCGGCTTCAGCAATTTATGTCCGCAACAAGCGGCTCGCTTGCGAAAAAGTAGGCATACGCTCGCTTGCTTATGGCTTGCCATCGACGACCACGCAGGAAGAGCTGCTCGCGCTGATTGATCGGCTTAATCATGATGACGAGGTGGACGGTATTCTCGTGCAATCTCCCCTGCCGACACATATCGAAGACGCGCTTGTCATCGAACACATCCATCCGGACAAGGATGTCGACGGTTTTCATCCCTATAACATAGGCCGCTTGGCGGTGCGCCAACCGACGCTGCGTTCTTGCACGCCATTCGGCGTCATCAAACTGCTGCAGGCCATAGGCACCATCAACGCCGAACCTTGCGGTTTGGATGCCGTCGTCGTCGGCGTTTCCAATCACGTTGGACGACCGATGATACTGGAGCTGTTGCTGGCAGGCTGCACCGTCACCGGCTGCCATCGTCACACCAAAGACTTGGCCGCCACAGTGGCACAGGCTGACATTGTCGTCGCCGCTACCGGCAAAGCCGGGCTGATTCGGGGCGAGTGGATCAAACCTGGCGCTATCGTCATCGATATCGGCATCACTCGCCTGCCTGATGGCAGCCTCAGCGGCGACGTCGAATTCACTGTTGCCCGTGAGCGCGCCGGCTGGATCACACCGGTACCGGGCGGCGTAGGGCCGATGACGGTAGCCACGCTGATGGAAAATACCGTACTCGCCCAAGGCTTGCGCCTGGCCCGTTCGGCCTAGCATCGCCGGCATTACTCCAGTCCTGTCGATGACGGAATTACCGCAATATATCTAGGTGATTTTCCTGCAGATTTTCTTTGACTTGGGGATTTTGCATAGCGTTACTAATCAGTGTAAACTTGCGCCTGCTTTATTTTTCTGTTAATGAAATACGGAAGCTCAGAACCCCATGGCTGAAACCATCACCCAACAATTCGTTCCCTATCAGGCCAAGCCCGATGAGGAATACATGAACGAAAAACAGCTCGAGCATTTCCGCAGCATACTCAACAATTGGAAAGCTGAACTGAGCCAGGACATCGATCGTACCGTACATACCATGCAGGACGAAGTGACGATGTTCGCCGACCCCAATGATCGCGCCAGCCAGGAATCCGACATGGCGCTCGAATTACGCAATCGCGACCGCGAACGCAAGCTGATCAAGAAAATTGACGAAACGCTGGGTAAAATCAGCGAAGGCGAATACGGCTATTGCAACAGCTGCGGCGTCGAGATTGGTCTCAAGCGCTTGGAAGCGCGGCCAACCGCCACACTCTGCATCGATTGCAAGACTCTGGATGAAATTCGCGAACGTCAGGTAGCGCGTTAACGCGAGCCAGCACGCGCAAACTTCTCTGCGTTTTGCAGCAATAAAAAAGGCCGGTATCCCGGCCTTTTTTATTGTGCTTCAGCAGTTCAGGACTGCTCGGCTTCCGTCTTGTCCTCGCCTGCAGGCGGGTCAATCAACGCCTTCATGCTCAGGCGTACGCGACCCTTGTCGTCGGCCTCGATCACCTTGACCTTGACGTGCTGACCTTCCTTGAGGAAATCAGCGACAGCATTCACGCGCTGATGGGCGATCTGCGAAATATGCAGCAGACCGTCCTTGCCCGGCAGCAGGGACACGATGGCGCCGAAATCGAGCAGCTTGAGGACAGTGCCATCATAAGTCTGGCCGATTTCCACTTCCGCGGGAATCGCTTCGATGCGGCGTTTGGCTTCTTCGCCGGCTTCGGCACTGAGACAGCCGATCTTGATCGTACCGTCGTCCTCGATGTCGATCGTGGTGCTGGTTTCTTCGGTCAACGCGCGGATGACAGCGCCGCCCTTGCCGATCACATCACGGATTTTTTCCGGATTGATCTTCATAGTCAGGATACGCGGCGCAAACTCGGACAATTCGGTGCGCGAATGGTCCATGGCGTCCTTCATCAGGCCCAGGATGTGCATGCGGCCTTCGCGGGCCTGCGACAATGCTGCCTGCATGATCTCAGGCGTAATGCCGGTGATCTTGATGTCCATCTGCAGCGCAGTAATGCCGGATTCGGTACCCGCTACCTTGAAGTCCATGTCGCCAAGGTGATCCTCGTCGCCAAGAATATCCGTCAGCACAGCGACGCGATTGCCTTCCTTGATCAGACCCATGGCGATACCCGCCACATGGGCCTTCACCGGTACGCCGGCATCCATAAGTGCAAGACAGCCGCCGCAGACCGAAGCCATGGAGCTGGAGCCGTTGGACTCGGTAATTTCCGAGACCACGCGGATGGTGTAGCCAAACTCTTCCTGGCTTGGCAAAGCCGCCAGCAGCGCACGTTTGGCCAAACGACCATGGCCGATTTCGCGGCGCTTCGGCGTGCCGACACGGCCGGTTTCGCCGGTAGCGTACGGCGGCATGTTGTAGTGCAGCATGAAGCGATCGGTGTATTCGCCCTGCAGAGCGTCGATGATCTGCTCATCACGGCCAGTGCCGAGCGTAGCCACGACCAGTGCCTGGGTTTCACCACGGGTAAAGAGTGCGGAACCGTGAGTGCGTGGCAAGACGCCGGTGCGGATGCTGATAGGACGCACGGTACGCGTATCACGACCATCGATACGTGGCTCACCATTGAGGATCTGGCTACGCACTACCTTGGCTTCAAGGCTGAACAGCGCAGACTTGATTTCATTGGCCTCACCGGTGGATGTGTTCTCGGTGATGAGTTCAGACTTCACGCGCGCCATGATTTCGTCCAGCTTGCTGGAGCGTGCACTCTTGGACTTGATCTTATAGGCTTCATTGATTTCGCTTGCTGCCAGCGCCTCAACCTTGCCGATCAATTCCACATTGGCTTCCGGCGGGGTCCAATCCCATGGCTCCTTGCCCACTTCAGCTGCCATTTCGTTGATCATGCTGATCACGGCCTGCATTTCCTTGTGGCCATGTACCACGGCGCCCAGCATCACGTCTTCAGGCAGTTCCTTGGCTTCGGATTCCACCATCATCACGGCAGAAGCAGTGGCTGCCACGACCAGATCCAGTTCGGTTTCTTTCATCTGGGTCGCGGTTGGGTTGATGACGTATTCGCCATTGATGTAGCCCACGCGCGCAGCACCCAGTGGGCCATAGAATGGGATACCGGAAATGGCCATCGCAGCGGATGCGCCGATGATGGCTGGAATGTCGGAATCGATCTCGCTATCGGACGACATCACAGTCGCCACTACCTGCACTTCATTGTAGAAGTTGTCAGGGAACAGCGGACGTAACGGACGATCGATCAGACGGGAGGTCAGGGTTTCCTTCTCGGAAGGGCGGCCTTCGCGTTTGAAAAAGCCGCCAGGAATCTTGCCGGCCGCATAGGTTTTTTCCTGGTAATCGACCGTCAGCGGGAAAAAATCCTGACCGGCCTTGACTTCAGTCTTGCCCACCACGCTGACCAGCACGACGGTATCGCCGTAGCTAACCATCACTGCACCATCGGCTTGACGGGCAATTTCACCGGTTTCCAGAACCAGTTCGTGAGCACCGTATTGAATGCTCTTTCTCACTTTATTAAACATAAATCTTTCCTCTTCTCGATCGAGTTTGCCCTTACAGTCCTAGAGCAAACACCAATAAAAAAGCCGAAGCTACGCTTTAGCGCGGCATTCGGCTTATCGTAAATTCACAAAAGCAGTTGAGCGCTTTTATAAATCTAAATTATTTACGCAGACCCAGACGCTCGATCAGGCTGCGATAGCGATCGGCGTTCTTGCGTTTGAGGTAGTCCAGCAGCTTGCGGCGCTGGCTGACCAGAGCGAGCAGGCCACGACGGGAATGGTGGTCCTTGGCATTGCTCTTGAAATGTTCAGTCAGATAGCTGATGCGGCTGCTGAGCAGCGCAACTTGCACTTCCGGCGACCCGGTATCGTTCTTGGCTTGTTGATACTCGCCAACAATTTGGGCTTTTTCGGCAGTCGAAATAGACATCTGTTTCTCCTAATCTTGAACCGCGCATTCTAACCCTAATTGGTGGGGGTTATCAAGGCGTTTTCGTCAATAAATATGTGTTTTAGCTAGCTTTTGCAGCGACCAGACGCCGCGGCGCGATTTTGCCATCGGCACTGCGTTCGCCCATGCCCAGGAATACGCCACCGGCATATAACCGAAACGGGCCCTCGTCGGCCAGGCCGGCTTTCCATACCGCCTGGCCCTGCAACAGATAGTGGGCACTGTCGGCATCCAGCTCAATCTTGGGCAGGTCGACCAGCGCAGCATCCGCCGGCAACAACGCTACGTCTCTCGACGCTGGTGTCATGGCCTCGAGCTGTTCGAGCGTCACTGCATCATTCAGGCTGAAATGCGCCGTCGACAACCGGCGCAAGCCGGCCAGATGCGCGCCGCACCCGAGCAGACGGCCGATATCCTCGGCCAGCGTGCGGATGTAGGTCCCCTTGCTGCAGCTCACCGTGATATCGATCAGCCCTTGTGCATAACTGTTGAGCTGGATCTGATGAATACGCACACGACGCGCGGCACGATCGATATTTTGACCGGCCCGTGCGTACTCATAGAGCGCCTTGCCCTGATGCTTAAGCGCCGAATACATCGGCGGTATTTGTTCGATGTCGCCGGTAAGGCGCTGTAACGCTGCCCGCAAGGCAGCCGGCGCAACGTCGACCTCGGCTGTGGCAATGATCTCGCCCTCAGCATCACCGGTCGTGGTCGTGCTGCCCAGCCTGATCAGTGCATGGTAGCTTTTATCGGCATCCAGCAGGAAATGCGAAAACTTGGTGGCTTCGCCCAGGCAGATGGGCAGCAAGCCCGTCGCTAGCGGGTCCAGGCTACCGGTATGGCCAGCCTTGGCGGCCTGAAATAGCCGCTTCGCCTGCTGCAGGGCCTGATTGGAAGACAAGCCCAGCGGTTTGTCCAGCAACAGTATGCCATCGATGGGGCGTTTGATTCTCTTGGTCTGCACGTGTAGCGGAAAGCGGGTTCAACCCGGTTTCAGTCTTCCGATGAGCGTTGATCCGGCGAAAGCGCTTCATCGATTAGCCGCGAGAGCCGCATGCCACGATCGATGGAGGCGTCGTAGATAAAATGCAGTTGTGGCACCGTACGCAGCAGCATGCGCTTCGCCAGCTGGCCACGTAGAAATCCGGCGGATTTTTCCAAGCCTTTCTGCAATTCGCCGCTATCCTGCGCAGCGGGTGGCGCACTGTAATAAACCTTGGCATGGGCCATGTCGCCACTGACCTCGACCTCGGTCACGGTGATTCTGCCGACCCGCGGATCCTTGACTTCGAATTGCAACAGATCAGCCAGCTCGCGCCTGATCTGTTCCGCTACGCGCTGGTTGCGCGAGAATTCCTTGGCCATAAGTCCTACAGTGTCCTGGCCACTTCCACGACCTCGAATACTTCGAGAATATCGCCCACCTCGATGTCGTTGTAATTCTTGAGAGACAAGCCGCACTCGAAGTTCGCCTTGACTTCCTTGACATCGTCCTTGAAGCGCTTGAGGGAATCGAGCTCACCAGTGTATACAACCACATTGTCACGCAGCAAACGCACTTTGGAGCCGCGCCGCACGACACCATCCTGCACGTAGCAACCGGCAACCGCGCCGACCTTGGAGATGCGATAGACTTCACGCACCTCGACCTGACCGATGGCCATTTCCCGCTGCTCTGGCGCCAGCATACCGCCAAGTGCGGCCTTCACCTCATCCACGGCTTCATAGATGATGTTGTAGTAGCGAACATCGACGCCGGAGCTGTCAATCAGTTTACGCGCGCCGGTATCGGCCCTGACGTTGAAACCGATGAGCACGGCCTTGGAGGCCGCGGCCAGATTGACGTCGGACTCGCTGATAGCGCCGACACCGGTATGAATAATGTTGACCTTGACCTCATCGGTGGACAGCTTCTGCAGCGAAGTCGACAGCGCTTCGTAGGAACCCTGCACGTCGGACTTGATAATGAGCGGCAAGGATTTGACCTCACCTTCGCCCATCTGCTCGAACATGTTTTCGAGCTTGGCCGCCTGCTGTCGCGCCAGCTTGACGTCGCGGAACTTGCCTTGACGGAACAAGGCGATTTCGCGGGCCTTGCGCTCGTCGTTAAGCACGATCACTTCGTCACCGGCCGATGGCACATCGGACAAACCAAGGATTTCGACCGGAATCGACGGACCGGCTTCCTTGATCTCGCTGCCGGCTTCATCGAGCATGGCACGTACGCGACCGAAAGCACTACCGGCCAGCAGCATGTCGCCACGCTTCAAAGTGCCGGACTGGATCAGCAAGGTGGAAACCGGGCCGCGGCCCTTGTCGATGCGGCCTTCGATGACCAGGCCCTTGGCCGGCGTATTCTTGGGGGCCTTGAGCTCGAGGATTTCGGCCTGCAGCAACACGGCCTCGAGCAGATTGTCGATACCCTGGCCGGTCTTGGCCGACACCTCGATGAACATGGTGTCGCCGCCCCAGTCTTCCGGCACTACTTCCTGTGCGACCAGTTCCTGCTTGACTCTTTCCGGGCTGGCTTCAGGCTTGTCGATCTTGTTTACTGCGACCACAAGCGGCACCTTGGCCGCCTTGGCATGGTGCACGGCTTCTATCGTCTGCGGCATGACGCCGTCATCGGCAGCCACCACGAGCACCACCACATCGGTCGCCTTGGCGCCACGGGCACGCATCGCGGTAAAAGCTTCATGGCCAGGCGTATCGAGGAAGGTCACCATACCGCGCGGCGTCTCGACATGATAGGCGCCGATGTGCTGCGTAATGCCGCCCGCTTCAGCTGAAGCGACACGACTACGGCGAATGTAATCCAGCAGCGAAGTTTTGCCATGGTCGACGTGGCCCATAACGGTCACTACCGGAGGACGCGCTTCTTCGATGGCTTCGGCATGCGCCTCTTCCACCAGGAAGGTTTCCGGATCGTTGGCGGCAGCGGCCTTGGCGACGTGCCCCATGTCCTCGACTACGATGATTGCCGTTTCCTGGTCCAGCACCTGGTTGATGGTCACCATCATGCCCATTTTCATCAGGCATTTGATGACTTCGCTGGCCTTGACCGCCATCTTGTGTGCAAGATCGGCGACGGAAATAGTTTCCGGTACGAGCACCTCGTGCACGATGGGTTCGGTAGGCGCAGTGAATGCATGCTGCGGCTCTTCGCCGTTCTTGTGCATCTTGCCCTTGGTTTTATGCGAGCGCCATCCGGGCCCGCTACCGATATCGTTACGGCTCTTGATGCCGCGCTTTTTGTTGTTGGCGTCAGCCCATTCGCGCCCTTTGCCTTTTTTGTTCTTGTCATCGCCCTTGGCCGCTTCCTTAGCGGCAGGCTTATGCAAAGTGCCTTCGGAAAGTTTGCTGGCCTTGTCAGCCGCGCTCGCGGCTTCGGCAGCTTTGCGCGCTTCTTCTTCCTGTCTTCTTTGCGCCAGCTCCTGCTTCTTGCGTACTTCTTCGGCCTGTATTGCCATCAACGCCGCCTGACGGCGGGCTTCCTGCTCGCGCAGGGCAATTTGCTCGGCGCTCAACTGATGCTTAGCACCCGCCTTGGACTTGACTGGAGGAGCTGGCTCGACGACAGGAGGCGTCTCGATAACTTCCGGCACTGCAATCTCCGGCTCCACTACAGCCTCAATAGGCGTCTCTACCACCGGCGTTTCGACAACAGGCTCTTCCACCGCCTCCGGCACAGCAATTACGGGCACCGCTTCTTGCGGCTGATCCTCAATGGCGGGATCGCGGCGTACCAGGACGCGCTTCTTGCGCACCTCGACCTGGATGGTCCTGGCCTTGCCCGTGCTATCCGATTTCTTGATCTCGGTCACTTGCTTGCGGGTCAGCGTAATTTTGTTCTTGGGAGCCTGTGCGCCATGTTCTTTGCGCAAGTATTCCAGCAGGGACGTCTTGTCCTCTTCGGTCAGCTTGTCATCTGCAACGCTCTTATTCACGCCCGCGCCTTTCAGCTGCTCCAACAGCAGCTCGGCTGGCAATCCTAGTTCGCTGGCAAATTGTGCTACGCTCGTTTGTCCCATTGTGCTACTCCAGTCTTTACTTTATGGCCGTCCCGGCCCGGCTTCCCCACAAGCATATTCGCTTGGGCATCATGCAATACCATGCGCTAGCGATGTCCTCAGGCAAACCATGGCGCGCGCGCGGTCATAATCAACTGCTTGGCGCGTTCGGCATCTATATTGATGAGCTCGATCAGATCGTCCACGGCAAGGTCGGCAAGATCTTCCATGGTCGATATGCCCTTTGCCGCCAGCGTGTGTGCGGTGGCTTCGTCCATGCCTTCCATCGTCAGCAGATCTTCGGACGCTTCGCCAACCTTTTCTTCCTTGGCGATGGCTTCAGTCAGCAAGGCGGCGCGGGCACGCTTGCGCAGCTCGTTCACCGTATCCTCGTCGAAAGCTTCGATTTCTATCATCTCGGACAGCGGCACATAGGCGATCTCTTCCAGCGTGCCGAAACCTTCCTGCACCAGGATATCCGCCACTTCCTCATCGACATCGAGCTTGTCGATGAACAGCTGTCGCGTCTGCGTATATTCTTCCTCGTGCTTCTGCGCCGCTTCTTCTTCGGTGAGGATATTCAAGGTCCAGCCGGTCAGCTCGGAGGCGAGCCGCACGTTCTGCCCGCTGCGGCCGATCGCCAGGGCCAACTGCTCCTCGTCGACCACGACGTCCATGCTATGTGCGTCCTCGTCGACCACGATGCTGGAAAC
>CBILOJ010000004.1:0-22218 GCA_966238525.1 uncultured Methylophilaceae bacterium
GGTTCCAGCCGATGGCGCCCAGATTCTGCTTGAGCTGCTCCTCATTGCGGGCGCCAATGACAATGTTGGCCACGGTTGGACGTTGCAGCAACCAGTTGAGCGCAACCTGCGGAATGGTCTTACCCGTCTCCTTGGCCACAAGATCAAGCGCATCCACTACGTTGTACAGATATTCGTCGTTCACGATCGGGCCGCCAACGGCACCGCCTGACTGGATACGGCCTTCCTGCACCGCTTGGCCGCGGCGAATCTTGCCGGTCAGCCGACCCCAGCCCAACGGGCTCCATACCATGAGGCCTACGCCTTGGTCCAAACCCAACGGCATCAACTCCCACTCGTAATGGCGCCCGACCAGCGAATAATAGCCCTGATAGACGACGTAGCGCGCGAGGCCGTATTTCTCCGAGGTTGCCAGCGATTTCATCAGGTGCCAGCCTGAAAAGTTGGACGCGCCGATATAGCCAATCTTGCCGCTCGTCACCAGATCGTCGAGTGCGCGCAACGTTTCCTCCACCGGAGTCAAGGCATCGAAGCCGTGCATGAAGTAAACGTCGATGTAGTCGGTGCCGAGCCGCTTGAGGCTGGCTTCGCAAGCGCGGATCAGGTGATGGCGCGACGAGCCCTTGTCATTGGGACCATCGCCCATGGTGAAAGTGGCCTTGGTCGAAATCAGCGCCTTGTCGCGCTTACCCTTCAAGGCCTGACCGAGGATTTCCTCGGAAGCGCCGCGCGAATAGATATCGGCCGTATCGAAAAAATTGACGCCCGCATCCAGGCAGAGATCCACCATGCGGACCGCCTCCTTGACGTCGGTTTCGCCCCAGCGCTTGAAAAATTCGCTGGTGCCGCCGAAGGTGCCGGTACCGAAACTGAGCGCGGGCACCTTGAGGCCGGATTTGCCGAATTGCCTGTATTCCATTGGCTTCTCTCCTATGCAGTAGATTGATTCAGTATTGCGTCGAGCAGGCCGGGAAAACGGCTGTCGATATCGCTGCGCCGCAGGCTGTTGATCACCTCGACGCCCTTCTTTTCCGATCGGATCAGCCCGGATTCGCGCAAGATGCGATGATGATGGGACACGGTCGACGGCGGGAGCTCCTCGCATGCCTGGCTGCAGTTGATGCCGCTGCAGGTGGCCAGCTTGGCAACGATGCTGCGGCGCGTGGGATCGGCCAGGGCATAGAGTACGCCATCTATGCTGATGTCTTCCGTTGCCGGGTGGTGGAACAGTCGTGCCATGCACTTCTTTCAATACTTCAATAGTATTGAAATATAAAATGGCTCAACCCTCGCCGTCAAGACGTCATTCCCAAATAAAAAAGGCCCGGTACTCACCGGGCCTTAACGAACTATGCTTGGGATCAGCCCAGGCGTTGCCTGGCTTGCGCTATCGCCATTCTGACCTGTTCGGGCGCCGTGCCGCCGATGTGATTGCGGCTGGCAAGCGAGCCTTCCAGCGTCAGCACGCCGAACACCTCCTCGCCGATTTGCGCGCTGAATTGCTGCAAGTCGGCCAGCGGCAAGTCGGCCAGATCGCAACCGCGGTCCACGGCATGGCGCACGGCGCGCGCGACCACTTCATGCGCATCGCGGAACGGCATGCCTTTTTTCACCAGATAATCGGCCAGGTCGGTCGCCGTGGCGAAACCTTCGGCCGCCGCTTGGCGCATGGCAGCCTTGTCCACTTCGATGCCGCGCAGCATGTCGGCGTAGATTTCCAGCGTCACCAGCAAGGTATCGGCGGTGTCGAACAGCGGCTCCTTGTCTTCCTGATTGTCCTTGTTGTAGGCCAGCGGCTGGCCTTTCATCAAGGTCAACAACGCCATCAGGTGGCCGGTCACCCTGCCGGTCTTGCCGCGCACGAGCTCGGGCACGTCGGGGTTCTTCTTCTGCGGCATGATGCTGGAACCGGTACAGAAGCGGTCAGCGATGTCGATGAAGCCGAAGCGCGGGCTGGACCACAGGATCAGTTCTTCGGAAAAGCGCGACAGATGCGTCATGACCAAGGCGGCGGCCGCGGTAAATTCGATGGCGAAATCGCGATCGGACACGGCGTCGAGCGAATTGCGGCAGACGTCGTCGAAGCCGAGCTCTTTCGCCACCATCAATCGGTCAATCGGATAGCTGGTGCCGGCTAATGCCGCCGCGCCCAGCGGCAGACGATTGATACGCTTCCTGGCGTCGATGACACGTTCGGCGTCGCGCGCGAGCATCTCGTAATAAGCCAGCAGGTGATGGCCGAAGGTGACGGGCTGCGCCACCTGCAAATGCGTGAAGCCCGGCATGACGGTATCGGCATGGGCTTCCGCCAGGTCCAGAATGGAAGCTTGTAGCTTCCGCAGGCCGATGACAGCATCGTCGCACACGGTGCGCAGCCACAGGCGGATGTCAGTCGCCACCTGATCGTTCCTCGAGCGGCCCGTGTGCAAGCGCTTACCTGCATCGCCTATCTTGTCCGTCAGGCGTTTCTCGATATTGAGATGTACGTCTTCAAGGTCGAGTTGCCACTCGAATCTACCGTCACGGATTTCCTGCAGAATCTCGGCCAGTCCGTGCTCGATGGCGGTCACGTCCTCAGCCGCGATAATGCCTTGCGAGCCCAGCATGCGTGCATGGGCCAGAGAACCCTGAATATCCCACTCGGCGAGACGACGGTCGAAATCCACGGAAGCGGTGTAGCGCTTGACCAGTTCGGCCACAGGTTCGCTGAAGCGGCCCGACCAGGTTTTAGGAGAGGTTTCTTTCATTTGGGCCGGCTTTGTTTTATCTTGCATGGTAAAAAACGGTTAATAATGAAGCTTGTATGGCAAGTATAAAGCAAAATCCCGGCATCTCCATGCCATTGCCGAGCCGTTCGGGGCGACGTCTGCCCGATTTACGCAACCTCGGCGTCGGCTTGCGCATCCTGGTGCTCGTCAATCTGCTGCTGTCGATCGCGGCCATCATGCAGGCTGCCGAGCCCGTGGCCATCCTGCCGGTACTGGCCGCTATATCGGCCTTGGCGCAGCCGCTGCTGCTGCTGAGCCTGCTGCTGCTCTATACCCTGAATCCATTGCTGCAAAGGCTGCCCTATCGCTGGGGCGCCGCCAGTTTCCTGCTGGTACCGGGCTTGCTGGCCATTCCGCTGCACGATATCGCCAATGGCCTTTTCGTCGAACCCGGCGCCGTGCCGTCACTGACAAAAGCCTGCACACTGAGCCTGATCGTGGCAGGCCTTGTGCTCTATTACTTCGACCTGCGCCGGCGAGCCCTGTCGCCGGCCGTGACCGAAGCCCGGCTGCAGGCATTGCAGGCACGCATCCGCCCGCACTTTCTGTTCAATAGCATTAATGCCGTGCTGTCGCTGATGCGTAGTAACCCGCGCCGCGCCGAGACAGCGCTGGAGGACATGGCGGAGCTGTTTCGCGTACTGATGTCCGACAATCGCGAGCTGGTGCCGCTGGCGCAGGAACTGGCGCTGAGCCGGCAGTACCTGGCGCTGGAAAAGCTGCGGCTGGACGAGCGCCTGACGGTAAGCTGGCAGATCGACGACATGCCGCCCGACGCGCTGGTGCCGCCGCTGGTGCTGCAGCCGCTATTGGAAAATGCCGTTTACCACGGCATCGAACCGCTGCCTGAAGGCGGCGAAATCGTCATCAAGATCTATACCGAACGTCACCAGGTACACATCGTGCTGAGCAATCCGCATTCCCGCCAGCACATTCATCATGGCGGCAATCGCATGGCGTTGACCAATATCCGCGAACGCCTGGCATTGCACTTCGACGCTGAGGCCAGCCTTTCGAGTCGTGCCGAAGCAGGCCGCTATCTGGTGCATATCGCCCTGCCCCATCGCCATCAGGCTGTCCGTCCATGAATACCCAGCCGCTCAAAATCATCATTGCCGATGACGAAACGCCGGCACGCAACCGACTGCGCGAGTTACTGACCGAGGTCGACGGCATCAGCGTGGCGGGCGAAGCGAGGAATGGCAAGGAAGCACTCATGCTGGCGCTCGATACCGGCGCCGACCTCGTGCTGCTCGACATACGCATGCCGCAGATGGATGGCATAGAAGCCGCCGGCCATCTGCAGAAAATCACGCCGCCGCCGGCCATCATCTTCACCACGGCCTTTGACAGCTATGCCATGCAGGCTTTCGACGTCAATGCGGTCGATTACCTGTTGAAGCCGATCCGGCTGGAGCGTCTGCAAGGTGCGATTGCCAAAGCTCGCGCGCTGTTGCCGGCCCAACTTGTTGCCTTGCAGGCGATGCAGCGCCAGCGCACGCATTTCAGCGTGACCGAGCGCGGCCGCGTGCTGCTGGTGCCCGTAGCCGACGTTATTTACCTGCGGGCCGAGCTCAAGTACCTCACCGTGCGCACGCGTGAGCGCAGCTATCTGATTGAGGACACACTGGCAGCGATCGAACAGGAATTCGGCGAGCGCTTCCTGCGTTTGCACCGCAATTGCCTGGTGGCACAGCATTGCATCCTCGGTTACAAAAAGCGCCATGATGGCGATAGCGAAAACGGCTGGACCGTACTGCTGCGCGACGTGCCGGATACGCTTGCAGTCAGCCGCCGCCAGCACCACGTACTGCGCAAACTGTTCGGCTGACCGGCGGTCATGGCCGGCGGCGGTATGCTAGAATTACCCGGTAATTCTCCTGGTTTCCCACCCATTTTTCTCACTTGGCCAGTGCATGGATAAGCTACCCAAGAAACTCGTCATCGCTTCGCGCGAAAGCGCACTCGCCATGTGGCAGGCCCATCATATCCAGAGCCGGCTGCAAACGCTCTATCCGCAGATTGCCGTCGACATTCTCGGCATGACTACCACCGGCGACCAGATTCTTGATGCTCCGCTTGCACGCATCGGCGGCAAGGGCCTGTTCGTCAAGGAGCTGGAGCAGGCCTTGGCCGACGGCCGCGCCGATCTTGCCGTGCATTCGATGAAAGATGTGCCCATGCGCCTGCCGGATGGTTTCGCGCTGGCGGCGATTGGCGAGCGCGAGGATCCGCGCGATGCCTTCGTCTCCAATAATTTCGCGCGTCTGGAAGACTTGCCGGCCGGCAGCATCGTCGGCACTTCCAGTTTGCGGCGTCAAAGCCAGCTGCAAGCACGCTTGCCGCACCTGAAAATAGAATCGCTGCGCGGCAATCTGCAAACACGGCTGCGCAAGCTCGACGAAGGCCAGTATGCCGCCATCATCCTCGCCGCCGCCGGCCTCAAGCGCCTCGGGCTGGAAGCGCGCATCCGGCAGCTGATCGCCCCTGAACTCAGCATTCCCGCAGTCGGCCAGGGTGCGCTCGGCATCGAGATCAATGCCGCGCGCGAAGATTTGCTCCCGTTGTTGGCGCCGCTCAACCATGAGGCCACCGCGAGTTGCGTCGAAGCCGAACGTGCCATGAGCCGCGCGCTGGCCGGTAGCTGCCAGGTGCCGCTGGGCGCCTTTGCCGAGCGTAGCGGCAATACCCTCGTCATGCGCGGTTTCGTCGCTACCATCGATGGAAGCGAGATATTGCGCGCTGATGTCAGCGGCGAGGCCGCCGATGCGGAAGCGCTGGGCCGCCTGCTCGCTGACCGTCTCATTGCACAAGGTGCCGAGCGCATACTGTCAGCGCTGGCCGATTATGTAAAACCGCTTGGGAATGGCGACTAAAGCTGATGCGCTGCAGGGCCGCGGCATAGCCGTCACGCGCCCAGCCGCCCAGGCCGACAAGCTCGCCGATCTCATCGCCGCGCGCGGCGGTCATTCCATCCTGTTTCCGCTGCTCGCCATTACCCCGCTCGCCGATTACCACGCATTCGAACAGAAGCTGGAGGCGCTGAAACATTTCGACTGGGCAATCTGCATCAGCAGCAATGCCGTACAGCAGGCGTTGCCGCGCCTGCTCGACCGACTTGGCGCCGTTCCCGATCACCTGCGCTTTGCCGCGGTCGGCCCCAGCACGGCGGCGGAGCTCGCACGATTCGGCATTAACGATGTGCTGGTGCCGGCCTCGGGCTTCGATAGCGAAGCGCTGCTGGCCTTGCCGCAGATGCAGCAAGTCGCCGGCCGGCGCTTCATGATCTTCCGCGGCATAGGCGGTCGTGAAACGCTGGCTGAAACACTGCGGGCGCGAGGCGCTTCGGTTGATTATGCCGAATGCTACCGGCGCGTGAACCCACAGCGCGATGCAAGCGTTTTGGCTACGCTGTGGCAGAATAGGGCCTTGCATGCCATTGTCGTCACCAGCAGCGAGGCCATGCGGCATTTGTTGCAACTGACGGATGACGGCAAAGCGGCCTGGCTACGCGCTATCGTCATCTGCGTCAGTCATGCGCGGATTGCCGAGCTACCGCGACGGCTAGGCTTACGCGTCGCGGTAGCCGAAACGTCCGGAGACGATTCCTTGCTGCAATGTTTAACTCAAGCGCTTTCTCATCCTCTATGAACGATCAGAACCAACCCCTGCAGGAAACAGCCGTAGTGCCGAACACGCGGCCGCGCAAATCTTCCTTCGCTGCCAAGGCAGCATTGCTGCTGGCGCTCGTGCTGATCTGCGCGCTGGCCTGGCAGTGGTATAACACGCGCCAGCGCTTTATTGCCATGGAGTTGTTGCTGACGCAGCGCCTGGAATCCTATGGCGAAAGCAATCAACGCATGAAGGCAATGACCAAGCTGGCCGGTGAACGCAGCACTGAAGCCATTACGCATGCCGCGTTGCTGGAACAGAAGCTGGCGACATCGCGCGACGAAGAAGATGCGCTGCAGATCATCTATCGCGAGCTCTCCAACAATCGCGAAGAGCGCGTGATTTCCGAGATCGAGCAGCTCATGATCATCGCCAACCAGCAGCTGCTGCTGGCCGGCAATGTCAAGCCGGCACTGCTCGCATTGCAGACGGCAGATGCGCGTCTCCAGCAGTTGGATACCGCCCAGGCGCTGCAGCTGCGCAAATCGGTCGCCCAGGATATCCAGCGCCTGCAGAGCCTGCCATTGGTGGATACGGCGGGCATGAGCTTGCGGCTGGAAAATCTTGCCGACAGCGTGGACAAGCTGACGCTCGTCAGCGACCGTCATCCGACGCCCGGACCTGCGCTGACGCCATCCTGGGATGCCAACCCGTGGCGGCGCTTCGCCCAGGAGGTCTGGTACGATCTCAAGCACATGGTGCGGCTGGAGCGCATCGACCGGCCGGAGCCGCCGCTGCTGCCGCCCGAGCAGGAATTCTTCCTGCGTGAAAACCTCAAGTTGCGCCTGCTGACGGCACGTATTGCACTGCTGCAGCATGACGAAGCGAGCTATCGCGCCGATCTGCAGACAGCGGAACAATGGCTGAGAAATTACTTCGACCTGCGGGAAAGAGCGACGCAAGCGGCACTGATCAATATCCAGCAATTGTCTTCGAGCAACATCGTCATCGAACTGCCCGACATCAGCGAAAGCCTGGGACTCGTCAACCGCTACAAGCTCACGCTGGACCACGGCAATGAGTCGCAGGAAAGATAAGCACCATGCGCTGGCTATTCTGGTTACTGTTCATTCTGGCGCTGGCAATCGGCGTCACGCTGCTCGCCGGCAGCAACGAGGGCTATGTGCTCATCGTGCGACCGCCCTATCGACTCGAGCTCTCGCTCAATTTGCTGTTGATCCTGGTCGTGGTCTCGTTCGTGGTGCTTTATCTGGGCCTGCAGTTTCTCAACTACATGCGCCGGTTGCCGGCCAGTGTCCGCGCCTACAAGCGCGCGCAACGCCGCAAGAAAGGCCATGAGGCACTGCTTGCAGGCTTGCATGCACTGACCGACGGCCGTTACGAGGCTGCGGAAAAAAGCGCGGCGCGTGCGCTCGAACTCGGGGAAGATGCCGGGCTCAGTGCGCTGGTGGCGGCACGTGCCGCCCACAAGCTCAAGCGTCGCGAGCAGCGCGACCGCTACCTGGCAGAAGCCGAGCGCCTGGCACCGGATGCGGCAACTGCGCGCTTGCTGTCGCAAGCCGAATTGCTACTTGATGATCGCCTCTATAACGAAGCGCTGGCGGTACTGCGCAAGCTGCAAAGCCTGGAAGCCGACTATGCCCCGGCCTTACGGCTCGAACTCAAGATCCAGCTGCGGCTCGAGAACTGGGAACAGGTACTGCTTTTATTGAAGCGGCTGGAGAAAACAGCCGAGATCGAATCGTGGCAAACCGAAGAGATCCGCCTGCAGGCGCATCAGCATCTGTTGCGGCGTTTTTCCGGCGATCTGGCGGAACTGCGCGAGTATTGGCGCGGCCTGTCGCCGCAGGAGCGTCTGAACAATCGGTTGGCCTACCAGGCCAGCCTCGCCCTGATCCGGCTCGGTGCTCAGGATGAAGCGGCCCAGATCATAGAACCAAGCCTGGACAAGCAATGGGATAGCCAGCTAGCCGGACTGCTAGGCGATTGCCTGGGCAGCAATCCACAACGGCAGCTGCAACAGGCCGAACGCTGGCTGCACCAACACGAGGGCGACGCCAATCTGCTGCTGGCACTGGGCAACATGTGCGCACACCTGCAGCTGTGGGGCAAAGCGCAAAGCTATCTGGAAGCCAGCATCAGTGTGCGTCCAAGCGCTGCAGCCCATCTCATGCTGGCCAAACTGCTGGAAGGCCGCGGCGAGACCGAGGCCGCCAGCCGCCATTTTCGCCATAGCGCCGAGCTATTCAGTATATCGGTCTAGGCGACGCTGACGCTCAACAGATTCTTGGGTGCCGGATTGGCAAAGGTGAAGGCGTCGGAGAAAAACTCGTCCTCCGGCATGCCATGCCCCTGGAATGCATGATGTGCCGTTTCCACCATGGCCGGCGCGCCGCAGCAATAGACCTGGTAGGCGCTCAGGTCGGCATGATCCTGCAACACGGCCTCATGCACCAGACCGCTACGGCCCTGCCATTCATCCTCGGGTAATGGCTCCGACAATACCGGTATATAGCTGAATTGCGCATGCTCGGCCTGCCACTGCTCGGGCAGCGCATTCATGTACAAATCCTGGCGTGAACGCGCGCCCCAGTACAGCACGATTCTGCGTTGCATATGGTGGTGCAGCATGTGCTCAATGATGCCCTTGACCGGTGCAAAGCCGGTACCGCCAGCAACGAAGATGATGGGTTTATCCGAATCCTCGCGCAGGTAGAAACTACCGAATGGTCCCTCGATCCGCAGAATGGCTTTTTCCTGCATTTCGGTAAAAACATATTTGGTGAACTGGCCACCCGGCACCAGGCGCAGGTGCAGTTCCAGCAGGCCGTCGTCGTGGGGAGCGTTCGCCAGCGAAAACGCGCGGCGCTTGCCGTCCTTGAGCAGGAAATCGATGTATTGTCCCGCCATGAACTGCAAGCGCTCGTTGCTCGGCAGTTTGAGATAGAGCGCCATGACATCGTGCGACAGCTTTTTCATCTGTTGCACGCGCGCCGGCATGATACGGGGCTTGATGTCATTGTTGGCGCTCACTTCACGACATTCTATGACCAGGTCGCTCAAAGGCCTGGCGCAGCAAAACAGCGCTAGACCTTCCTGCCGTTCGGCCGCGGTCAAGGTGCCAGGCTGGGCATCGCCGTGCTCGACCTGACCCGAAATGACCTTGCCTTTGCAAGCACCGCAAGCGCCGTTACGGCAACCATACGGCAGATTGAAACCGGCTTCCATGGCAGCGTCCAGCACGGTCTCCTCTCCTTCTACCTGGAAACTATGGTTGCTGGGCTCAATGGTCACTTGGTGAGACATACAAAATTCCTAGTTCAAGCAATAACTTAAAGGGCGGCAGTTTATCATAGCCGCGGCAACGGGCTTGCGCCTCAATCCTCGCGCCGGAATTCGCCTTCGATGGCATCGTCGTTGGCAGCTTGGCTACCGCCGCGACCGTGTTTGTCAGCCGACGCAGCGCTGGGCAGCAGCAACAGGACCACGGCCAGCAAATCACTCATGACACCGGGCAGGATGAGCAAAACGCCGGCCAGCAGATTCTTTGCGCTGCCGAATATGGCCCGGATCGGCGTACCGCCCCTGGCCAGCGATTGCGCCACGCGACCGAACACCATCTGCCTTTCATCCTGGATCAGACGCCAGCCCAGTACGATCATGAGCAGCAGATAGACAAGCACCCACCAGCCGTACTCGTCGCCGAGCTGCACCAGAATCCATAATTCGGTGACAGGAAAAGCAAGTAGAATCGCAAAAATGAATAACAATCGCATGGAACATCAACCTTTATCTAATGCAAGTGAGGCCATACTGGTCATGACCAGCATGCCGGATGAAGCTAGCGCCGACGCGCTCGCGCAATATCTGGTAGAGGCAAGACTGGCGGCATGCGTGAACCGGCTGGCGCCCTGTCAATCGCGCTACCACTGGCAGGGCAAGATCGAAAACGCGCGCGAAATTCCGCTCCTGATCAAGACGACTTCACCTTGTTATGCTGCAGTGGAAACCGCCATTCTCAAAAAGCATCCCTACGAACTTCCGGAAATCGTCTATGTCCATCTAGCTGGAGGCTATCCGGCTTATCTTCAATGGATCGCATCTACAATAAAACTGGATACCCGACTTGAATAACCTTCCATTGCCAGCCTTGCGCTTGTCCTGCTTTGTCGTTTTACTGCTGAGCCTGCTGTCCGTGTTTCCTGCCAGCGCCGCCTTGTTCAGCGACGCTGCCGACAGCACCAGGAGCAGTTTCTTAGAAGGCACGAATACCGATAAGTTTCTGCCGCCCGATCAGGCTTTCGGCATCAGCGTGACTGCGCGCGACCGCCAAACATTGCAGGCCGATTTCAGCATTGCTCCCGGTCATTATCTCTATCGCGATCGCATCAAATTCGAAGTTGTCGAGCCGACTGCGGCCACCATTACCCATGTCGAGCTGCCGGCGGGCGAACTGAAGCAAGACCCTAACTTCGGCCAAACCGAAGTCTATCATCACGACATCATGGCCAAGCTGGCCTTGGCCGGCGACGCGGGCAACGCCGTAACGATAGCTGCGACCTACCAGGGCTGCAGCGAAAAAGGCCTGTGCTATGCGCCGATACACAAAACACTGGTGGTGGACCTGGGCTCGGGCGGCGCAATCACCAACCATGCAGCCACGAATGGCGCCGGGCTGGCAAGCGCAGACGGCGATGCGGCGGCACTGTTGCAAAGCGGCAAGCTCTGGCTCATTGTCGCCAGTTTTTTCGGCTTTGGCCTGCTACTGTCGCTCACGCCTTGCGTGCTGCCCATGATCCCCATCCTCTCCGGCATCATCGTCGGCAGCAAGCAGCACGGCCGCTTGCATAGCTTCAACCTCTCACTCGTGTATACCCTGGGCATGGCACTGAGCTATACGATGATAGGTATCGCTGCCGGCCTTTCCGGCCATCTGCTGAGCGTAGCGTTGCAAACACCCTGGGCGCTGGGCGCGGCCGCTCTGCTATTCGTGCTGCTGGCCTTGTCCATGTTCGGCTTTTACGAGCTGCGCCTGCCGAGTCGATTCGAAGACCGCATGGTCGGCGCCAGCAACCGCTTCAAGGGCGGCCGTTTCCTCGGCGTCTTCGCCATGGGCGCATTATCAGCCCTGATCGTCAGCCCTTGCGTGGCGGCGCCGCTCGCAGGTGCCCTGCTCTACATCGGCCAGACGCATAACGTCGCACTGGGCGGCATCGCCCTGTTTGCTTTGGCCATCGGCATGGGGCTACCGCTGCTGCTGCTTGGTGCCTCGGCGGGTACCTTGCTGCCCAAGGCCGGTCCGTGGATGAACGCCGTGCGCAATT
Organism: uncultured Methylophilaceae bacterium; assembly: GCA_966238525.1. Lineage (GTDB taxonomy): Bacteria > Pseudomonadota > Gammaproteobacteria > Burkholderiales > Methylophilaceae > CBILOJ01. The sequence goes on from CBILOJ010000004.1 coordinate 11,726, forward strand.
TTTTTGGCGTCATCATGCTGGCCGTCGCGCTTTGGCTAGTGGCGCCGTTGTTACCGCCAGCGCTGATGCTGACGCTGTGGGCCGCCTTGTGTATCGTGCCTGCCATTTATCTGCATGCGCTCGACAATCTCCCGGTCGGCAGCGGAGCCTGGTCCAAATTCTGGAAAGGTATAGGTGTCATTCTGCTGGTCGCCGGCATCATCCTGCTACTGGGTGCGCTATCAGGCGGTAAATCGCCGCTGCAGCCGCTGGCCGGCCTGCGCCAGAATAGCGTACAGGCGCCGCATGTTTCCAGCTTGCCGTTCCAGCGGGTTGGCACTGTACGAGAGCTCGATCAGTACATTGCTGCTGCCAATGGCAAACCGGTGATGCTCGATTTTTATGCCGACTGGTGCGTAGCCTGCAAGGAAATGGAGCGTGACGCCTTTAGTGACGCTCGCGTACAGGATCGTTTGCGTAATTTCGTACTGTTGCAGGCTGACGTGACAGCAAACTCAAGCGCCGACCACGCCCTGCTGGAGCGTTTCCGCCTGTTCGGGCCGCCCGGCATTCTCTTCTTCGACCAGCAAGGACATGAAATGCCCAACAGAGTTATCGGCTATCAGAATGCCGAGCAATTCCTCGCCTCGATTCCGCGGATGGAGCCCTAGTCATGCGCCAAGTGCTCATTACCATCGTCGTTCTGGTCGTGGCCGCCCTGCTCGGTTTGACTGCGCGCCATTTTGCCAATATACCGGCGGTAGATGCTTCTTCTTCCACGCAAGCGCTGTTCGATGCCAGCTTTCCCGATGCCGCGGGTCGCCAGCAGCCACTGAGCCAATGGCGCGGCAAGACCATAGTCTTGAATTTCTGGGCCACCTGGTGTCCGCCCTGCCGAGAGGAAATGCCGGAGCTATCGCAATTGCAGCAGCAATACCGTGCACATGATGTGGTCGTGGTCGGCATTTCCACCGAAACCGTGCCGCAGATTCGCGACTTTGCCCAATCCATGCAAGTCGGTTATCCGCTGCTTGCCGGCGACATGCAGGCCATGGAACTGAGCGCCAAACTTGGCAACGACAAGAGCGTGCTGCCTTATACCGTGCTCATTGATAGCGAGGGGCATGTTGCCCAGGCTTATTTTGGCCGCATCAGCAAATTGCAGCTTGAGCAAAAGCTGCAATCCATGCTGGCTTCAGCTTCAGGAACACAGTAGCGTAATTTCGCTAAATTTCGCCAATTCTCTGGACAACATCGCCCTATATGCGGCAAACTTGCAGCCAGTGAAAATCGTACTGGCGCGCAAATTCCGTATATGGCTGACTTATTAGCGAAATCCGCTTCGGGGCGGAAATCCATCCTGGTGTTGCATGGCCCCAACCTCAATTTGCTGGGCATGCGCGAGCCAGAGCACTACGGCAAGGAAACGCTGGATGGTATCAATCGCCAGCTCAGCGAGCAGGCCCAGGCCGCAGGTCTCACGCTGGAAACTTTCCAGAGCAATAGCGAAGCCGATCTCGTCGGCAAGTTGCATGCATTGGCGGGAAAAAGCGTCGATTTCATCATTATCAATCCCGCTGCCTTCACGCATACTTCGGTCGCCCTGCGCGATGCGCTGGCCGCGGTCAAAATCCCGTTTATCGAAGTTCATCTGTCCAATGTCTACGCCCGCGAACCCTTCCGCCACCATTCCTATTTCAGCGATATTGCTGTAGGCGTGATCAGTGGCCTGGGCGCTCAGGGCTACGCATCGGCCTTAAGTTACGCCATCAACACAATAGCGCCATCTCAAGCATAGCGCTTCATTCGAGGTTCATTCCCATGGATTTACGCAAGCTGAAAAAACTGATTGACCTGGTAGAAGAGTCCGGCATCTCCGAGCTGGAATTGACCGAAGGCGAAGAAAAAGTGCGCATTAGCCGCAATCTGCCCCATGCAGCACCCGCCACGATGCAATTCCCCGCGCCTTATATGATGAATCCCGGCGTACCAGCTGCTGCGCCGGCTGCAGCGGCCAGTACCGAAGCAGCAGCGCCTGTGGTCGAGGGGCATGTGGTCAAATCACCCATGGTGGGCACTTTCTACCGTTCGCCATCGCCCGACGCCAAGGCCTTTGTCGATGCCGGCACCAGCGTGGCAGTAGGTGACACCTTGTGCATCATTGAAGCCATGAAGCTGCTCAACGAGATCGAAGCGGATCATGCCGGTGTGATCAAGGCGATTCTGGTCGAGAACGGCCAGCCCGTGGAATACGGCGAGCCGCTATTCATCATCGGTTAACCTCACTTTCATGCACGGTCCTATTCCCATCGCTCATTACGGCGATCAGCTAGCGGCTTTATTCGGCCCGGCGGCGCCATCGCGCCGTATGCTGGCCTCATGCCTGCCACAGCGCTACTCCACGGAGTCCAGATAATGTTTGAAAAAGTTTTAATTGCGAATCGCGGCGAAATCGCGCTGCGTATTCAGCGTGCCTGCCGGGAGCTCGGTATCAAGACCGTGGCCGTGCACTCCGAAGCCGACCGCGATGCCAAGTACGTTAAATTGGCTGACGAATCCGTTTGTATCGGCCCGGCTCCGTCGGGCCAGAGCTACCTGAATATTCCTGCCGTCATCAGTGCCGCCGAAGTCACCGATGCCGAAGCCATCCATCCGGGCTATGGCTTTCTCTCTGAAAATGCCGATTTTGCCGAACGCGTGGAACAGAGTGGCTTCGTTTTCATTGGCCCACGCGCCGAAACCATACGGCTCATGGGCGACAAGGTCAGCGCCAAGGACGCGATGAAAAAAGCCGGCGTGCCATGCGTGCCGGGTTCCGATGGCGCCTTGCCCGATGATCCCGAGAAGATCATGCATATCGCGCGCGATATCGGCTATCCCGTCATCATCAAGGCCGCTGGCGGCGGCGGCGGTCGCGGCATGCGCGTGGTCCACACCGAAGCGGCGCTGATCACTTCGGTCAATATGACCAAGGCCGAAGCACAAGCAGCCTTCGGCAATCCCATGGTCTACATGGAAAAATTCCTCGAACAGCCGCGCCATATCGAAATCCAGGTGCTGTCCGACCAGCATGGCAATGCTGTTTATCTCGGCGAACGCGATTGCTCCATGCAGCGCCGCCATCAGAAAATTCTCGAGGAAGCGCCTGCGCCCGGCCTCAGCGCCAAGCTGCGCGACAAGATCGGCACGCGTTGCGCCGACGCCTGCCGCCGTATCAACTATCGCGGCGCCGGCACCTTCGAATTCCTCTACGAAAACAATGAGTTCTATTTCATCGAGATGAATACACGGCTGCAGGTGGAGCATCCGGTCACCGAGATGATTACCGGCGTCGATATCGTCCAGCAGCAGATCCTGATCGCCGCCGGCGAGAAACTGCCGTTCCGCCAGAAGGACATCGCCCTTCGCGGCCATGCCATCGAATGCCGGCTCAATGCCGAGGATGCTTATAACTTCATCCCGTCTCCAGGCCGCATCACAACGTTTCACATGCCTGGCGGCCCAGGTATACGCGTCGACACGCACGCCTACCAGAACTATGTCGTGCCATCGCACTACGACTCGATGATAGGCAAGCTGATCGCCTACGGCGATACACGTGAGCAGGCTATTGCCCGCATGCAGATCGCGTTGTCGGAAATGGTGGTGGAAGGCATCAATACCAACGTACCGCTGCACCGCGACCTGCTGGCGGATGCCGCTTTCCATCGCGGCGGCACCAGCATCCATTATCTGGAGCAGAAACTCGGCATCGGCACCAAATAGCATGGTGACTGCACAAGCCAGGATGACCGATTGATGGGCTGGCTATCGCTCAAAATAGAAGCGCACGATAACAGTGCAGAGCTGATCAGCGACACGCTGATGGAATTGGGTGCGTTGTCGACCAGCATCGAAGACGCGCATGCGGAAACGCCGGATGAACAGCCCATTTTCGGCGAGCCTGGTGACCCGCCGCCCGGCCTATGGCGGGATAATGTGGTCAGCGCCCTGTTTGACGAGGGCGTAGCGCTGGATGAAATCATGCAAGCGCTGCAGGAATCGACCGGCCTCGGCGCGCTAAACCATACCACCGAGACCATTGCCGAACAGGACTGGGTGCGCGCCACGCAATCGCAATTCGACCCCATACGTATTCGCGACGATTTGTGGATAGTGCCCACCTGGCATAGCGCGCCCAATCCCCAGGCACTCAACATCGTGCTCGATCCCGGACTGGCTTTCGGTACCGGCAGCCATCCAACCACGCACCTGTGCCTGGCCTGGCTGGCTGATCAGGTAGCTGCAACCGACATCGTACTCGACTACGGTTGCGGTTCCGGCATTCTGGCGATTGCCGCCAGCAAGCTTGGTGCCAAACGCGTTGTCGGCGTCGACATTGATACGCAAGCCGTACAGGCCAGCCGTTACAATGCCGAGCAAAACCACGTTACAGCCGAGTTTTCCCTGCCCGCCGAATTCGAGGGTATAGCTGCCGACATCGTTGTCGCCAATATCCTATCCAGCGCCCTGGCAGTATTGGCGCCGGCTTTGGCCGCAGCATGCCGAGCTGGCGGCAGAATCGCCTTGTCTGGTATTTTGCGCGAACAGGCTGAACACGTTTCCGCTATCTATGCCGACTGGTTCGATATGGAGGCGCCACGCACCATGGAGGACTGGGTGCTGCTTACTGGCAGCAAAAGATGAACTTCGTCACTGTCTGCCCGGCATGTGCCACCTGTTTCCGTCTGCAGTCGCAGCAATTGGCGGCGCGACAAGGCAAGGTACGCTGCGGCAAATGCGGCGAGGCATTCGATGCACTGGAACGGCTAGCCGAAGAACAATCATCAGGCATTACGGCAGAAGCGCCGATAGCCGAACCTGAAGAAAACCCCAGCGTCTATACCTACACTCTCGTCGATAAAACACCGGATGCCGAACTCGAGTCCTCTGCTGCTAGCGAAGCGGATATGGCTCAGACAGTCATACTTCAGCCTGCAGCCTCGACCGCACGAGGCTGGCCAGCCCCGGCCCTGCTTGTGGCATTGGCATTGCTGGCATGCCTGCAAACTCTTTTTTACTTACGTACACCTATCGCGGCACGCTGGCCCGTGATGAAGCCCTATTTGGTCGTCGTATGCGATACCTTCGGCTGCAAAGTACCGTTGCCGGCACAGCCCGATCTGCTCGTCATTGACGATACCGACTTGCAGGAAGATGCCGAATACCAGGGCTTGCTGCGCTTCTCCAGCGTCATCGTCAACAAAGCAGAATTTACGCAGGCATATCCCCTACTGGAATTAACGCTCACTGATATCGCAGAAAAGCCCGTGCTGCGGCGTACCTTCAGTCCCAAAGAATACTTGCCAAGCGAAACGAACATTGCCGCCGGCCTGGCGGCTGCAGATGAAGTCCATATCAAGCTCGCCTTGTCTGCAGGCGAAGTCCCTATCGCCGGCTACCGCGCCTTTGTTACCTACGCCAAAGCTCCTTCCTAATGAAAATCATGAGTTGCAATTCATGATTAAACCGCAGGCGCTGCACTAGTAGCTGTGTATGATGGAAACCATAGAAAACGTTGTATCCAATCCAAATATTTAAAGGAGAACGATTATGTGGACCAAGCCAGCTGCTACCGAAATGCGTTTCGGTTTTGAAGTTACCATGTACGTCTGCAACCGCTAATATTTAGCTGATTGCACGAAAAACGGAGGCGTTGCCTCCGTTTTTTTTTGCCCCTCATTTTTCACAAGTTTTCTCTGCTGCGAGCCGCCGCTCGAATAACGTCAGGATGACATCCTCCATGCCCGCTGACGTTCCCCCTCCCGTCTTATTGCTCAAATCCGCTTGCCAGAGTGCCCACTGCTGTTCATCGAGATAACCCTCAAGCAGTAATGGGTGCACATAACAGTTTCTGCATATACGCGGTGTATTGCCCAGCTTACCGGCCACAGCCTTGATGGCCTCATCCACGTTTTTCTTCGCTTGAGCCGGCGTTTCGTATGGCGCCAGCTCAAGCAGTGCCACGGCGGCCTCCAAGGTGCCAGCCCAGGTACGGAAATCCTTGGCGGTGTAATCCTCCCCCGTTAGCGTGCGCAGGTATTCGTTCACATCCTCCGAGCTGACAGCGTGCCGCTCGCCAGCATCGTCTATGTATTGAAACAGCTCCTGCCCCGGCAGATCGCGCATGCGCTTGATGATAACGGCCAAACGACGGTCGTGCAGCCTGAGCGCATGCTGGACGCGGCTCTTGCCGCGAAACTGGAATTTCACCTCGTCGCCGCTGATGCGGACATGACGATGACGCAAGGTCGTCAAACCGAAAGATTGATTGGTGCGGGCATATTCTTCGTTGCCGACACGCATCAGCGTTGTTTCCAGCAAACGCACGATGATGGCAAGCACCTTCTCACGTGGAAAGCCCGGAAGCTCGAGCGCAAGCGCAATTTTTTCGCGCAAGGAGGGCAACATCCTGCCAAAGCTGACCATGCGCTCGTATTTGGCTTCATCACGCACCGTACGCCATTGCGGATGGTAGCGATATTGCTTGCGCCCTTTGGCATCGCGCCCAGTCGCCTGGATATGCCCGTTTTCCCATGGACAAATCCACACCTCCTGCCAGGCAGGCGGTATGCCCAGTGACTGTGCACGCCTGATGAGGGCTTTATCACGTATGGACTGGCCGCTGCTGTCCACATAGCGGAAACCCTTGCCGCATTTCTGGCGCCCGAAACCGGGCTGGCAATCGTTCACATAGCGCAAGCCCGCCGATTTGGCGCTAACCACCGGATCGTCAGTCGGAAACGCGGAAGTCTCGCTAGCCATACGCCCTGCCTAAGATTGAAAAACTCACCTTAGCAATATGTCTCGATACGCACTGTGCGCAATGCCTTAAATCGCCTTCGCATTGCAGCGCGCCGTGCAGGATGTGAGTTACTGCACATTACTTTTTCAGCGCATGCCTTACATTGAGGATCAGGATAGCTGTTAGTCAGCGCAGCACATGGTCAGCGGGCGTCCCCGCTTTCTTTTTGTAGCAATAAGGCTACAGCTTGCTCGGAATGGCGGATGAAATTACCAAGTGCAGACTTATCAGGCATTGTGCAAACGGAGAAACGCGCAATGAGAATCGCCCAGGTTTCTCCATTGATCGAAAGCGTACCGCCCAAAGGCTATGGCGGCACCGAACGCGTCGTCTCATATCTCACCGAAGAACTGGTAGCCCGTGGCCATGAGGTCACGTTGTTTGCCAGCGCAGACTCGACAACCCAGGCCACACTGATACCTGTCATCCCCGAAAGCGTACGGAGCCGCGGCGAGGAAATGCTCTTGTCGGCTTACTGCACAATCCAGATGGGGCTGGTCGCAGAACTCAGCGCCAGTTTCGACATCATTCATTTCCATACCGGCTATATACATTTCCCGATAGCGAAATTCGTGCAAGCGCCGCACCTGACCACTTTGCACGACCGGCAGGACCTGGCGGAGCTGGAGCTTGTATATCGCCACTATCCGGCTATGCCATTGGTTTCCATTTCAGCCAGCCAGCGCACGCCGCACCCCGAACTGAACTGGATAGGCACGGTGCATCATGGGCTGCCGGCCGAGCTTTACTCGTTCCGTGCCACATCACAGGACTATTTTGTTTTTATCGGCAGGATTTCACCGGACAAGCGCGTCGACCGGGCGATTGAAATAGCGGAGCATTGCGGCGCCCTTCTATACATCGGTGCCGTGGTAGAGAACAAATACCAGGCTTACTTCGAGCAGGAAATCAAACCTTTATTCAATAAGCCCTGTGTCCGTTTTCTGGGCGAAGTCAACCAGCAGGCAAAGCGCGAACTGCTGGAAAATGCTCGAGCACTGTTATTTCCGATTGATTGGCCGGAACCCTTCGGTCTTGTCATGATCGAGGCGCTGGCCTGCGGCACACCGGTGATTGCCTACAGGAACGGTGCTACGCAGGAAATTGTCGACCATGGTGTCACCGGCTTCCTGGTCTCGAATCAGCAGGAAGCCATCCAGGCCGCCAAACGCGTCGCCGAAATCGACCGGGCGCAATGCCGCGCCGCTTTCGAACAGCGATTTACCGCAAGCGTAATGGCAGAGAAGTACGAGCACATCTATCACAATCGGGTGTCGCCCCTATATGCCGCCGCCTTCAATTCGGAAGCCGGCTATGGCGGATAAAGTTCAGTTCGGCGAAGACTGGTACATCCTGGCGAGCACGGCCACCTCCTATGACAGACGCCGTGTACTCAAGCACAACGACACTTTTGCCATGTTCAACCGCTTTGGCGACGTCCAATCACTGGGGTTTCTCGGCGAGGAAGGCATCTACCAAGGCGACACGCGTTTTCTCTCGCAGCTCGAGCTCCTGATCGAGGGCGTGCGCCCGATGTACCTCAACTCCACGATCAAGGACGACAACGGGTTGTTCATCAGTGAACTGATGAACCCGGATCTTGTGCGCGAAAACGGCGCAAGCATTCCCAAGGGAACCTTGCATCTGTTTCGGGCCAAGCTGGTGTGGAACAATGCCTGTTACGAGCATCTCCGCATCGTGAATTTCGGCTTGGATTCCATCTGCACCACCCTGGAATTGCAATTCGATGCCGATTATCGCGATATTTTTGAGATCAGGGGTTATACAAGTGTAGATCGCGGAAAACGTCTGCAGACGCAGATCCTGGAATCAGAGCTCACTTTAGGTTATCTGGGCCTGGATGGCAAAAGTCGCCGGACCAAGCTGCGCTTCGACCCCGCGCCACAACGCTTGAGCGAGAATCTGGCCGAGTTTTTACTCGATCTGCCAGCCAAAAGCGAGGCGCATATTTATGTGACGATCGGCTGCGAAACCGAAGCGCGCAGTTTCGAGCAGATCGATTATTTTGCAGCGTACCAGCGCTTGAACCTGGCCTTGGCGCCGCATTCCGCTTCGCGTTGCAAAATCGTGACGTCGGACCCGCTGTTCAATCGCTGGCTGGATCGTTCCACCGCCGACTTGGTCATGCTGACGACCAGCCTGGCCGGCGGTGATTACCCTTATGCCGGTGTGCCATGGTTTGCGGCTCCGTTCGGTCGCGACGGTATCCTGACCGCCTGGCAGTATCTATGGATGGATCCGGGTCTGGCCAAAGGCGTGCTGGCCTTCCTGGCTGCCACGCAAGCTACCGAAATCGATCCGAAGCGCGATGCCGAGCCTGGGAAAATCCTGCATGAAGCACGCTCAGGAGAGCTGGCGGAACGCGACGAGGTTCCTTTTCGTCAATATTACGGCACCGTAGACGCTACCCCACTGTTTGTGGCTTTGGCGGGCGCTTATTACGATAGAACCGGGGATCTGGATTTTGTGCGTGCCATCTGGCCCAATATCAAGGCTGCCATCGGCTGGATAAACGATTATGGCGATTATGACCAGGACGGCTTCGTCGAATATGCCCGACATACCGAACGCGGTTTGGTGCAGCAGGGCTGGAAAGATTCGGACGATTCAGTGTTTTACCAGGACGGCCGGCTCGCCGAAGCACCCATCGCCATTTGTGAGGTTCAGGGCTATGTTTATCACGCCAAACGCCATGCCGCACGCCTTGCCACGCTGTTCGGCGAATCGGCTTATGCAGATGAACTGGAACAATCTGCGGCAGCCTTGCAGCAGCATTTCAACGAACGATTCTGGTGCGAGGAGATCGGCAGCTATGCGCTTGCGCTCGATGGTCACAAGCAACAATGCGCGGTCGCTTCCTCCAATGCCGGTCATGCGTTATGGAGCGGCATTGCCACGCCGGAAAAGGCTGCACGAGTAGCGGACGCCTTGCTGAGCGAAGACTGTTTCTGCGGCTGGGGCATACGCACTATCGGCAAAAGTGCATTGCGCTACAACCCCATGTCCTATCACAATGGCTCCATCTGGCCTCATGACAACGCCATCATTGCTGCCGGCATGGCGCGCTACGGCTTTACCGGCAAGGCGATACAAATATTCAACGCCATGCATGAGGTCAGCCTGCACATGGATCAGCACCGCATGCCGGAACTGTTCTGCGGCTTTGAAAAAAGACCCGATGAAGGACCGACACTCTATCCTGTGGCCTGCTCACCTCAAGCCTGGGCCGCCGCCAGCGTGTTTTACCTGCTGCAGGCCTGTCTCGGCCTCACATTCGATCCCCAAGCCAAACAACTGCATTTCAAGAACCCCCAGCTGCCGCCTTTTCTCGACCGTGTTGAGATTAAAAATCTCGGCCTGGGCGATGCGACAGCAGATCTCATCCTGGAACGCTATCCCAACAATGTCGGTATTAACGTTATCAATAAAAAAGGCGACCTCACCGTCGTAGTCATGACTTAACTGGCGGCATGTCGCGCACTATTCCGATTCAGCGAATTCTATATGAAGGCTGAGCCGCATTTACTCTTTAAGTAATCCGATCATAATTAAATGTCAGCACAAATTCGGCATAGCGCTATGGTCAGGTTCACTGACAAAGTAGGTTAAATACGAGACGGGAGCATCAACATGAAAATGATCGCAATGG
>CBILOJ010000005.1:0-22114 GCA_966238525.1 uncultured Methylophilaceae bacterium
CGCCACGCTGGTCGAGCCGAACGATGAGATCATGCTGATTACCACCGGCGGTGTTCTGATTCGCACCCGGGTCAAGGAAATCCGTGAACTGGGCCGTGCCACGCAGGGCGTGACACTGATCAACCTGGGTCAGGGCGAGAAACTGACTGGCCTGGAGAAGGTGATCGAGACCGACGACGTGGAAGATGAGTGAGCCGACGACGTACCGTTAAGGTAATGCATTGACGCAGATTTATAATTTTTCCGCCGGACCTGCCGTATTGCCCCAAGAAGTGCTGATGCAGGCGCGCGACGAAATGGTCGATTGGCACAACAGCGGCATGTCCGTCATGGAAATGAGCCATCGCGGCCGCGAATTTGGTACCATCATGGCCGAAGCTGAGGCCGATCTGCGTGAGTTGATGGCGATTCCTGCCAACTACAAGGTCCTGTTTCTGCAGGGCGGGGCGCACAGCCAGTTTTCCATGATGCCGCTCAACCTGTTGCGTGGGAAGTCTAGTGTCGATTATCTGGATTCCGGTCTGTGGTCGAAGAAGGCCATTGCCGAGGCTGCGCGCTATTGTAAGGTCAATGTCGTCGCCTCTTCCAAGGACAGCAACTACATCTGCGCACCGCCGCAGGATCAGTGGAAGCTCGATGCCAATGCAGCTTATGTGCATTACACTTCCAACGAGACCATAGGCGGCGTCGAAATTTTCTGGACACCGGAGACCGGCGACGTGCCGCTGGTGGCTGACATGTCGTCGCATATCCTGTCGCGCCCGATCGATGTCAGCAAATTCGGTATCATCTATGCTGGCGCCCAGAAGAATATTGGTCCGGCAGGACTCACCATCGTTATCATCCGCGACGATCTCATCGGTCATGCCGCGCCCGGCACGCCGACCATGTTCGACTACAAGATTCACGCCGATAACGATTCCATGTACAACACGCCGCCGACTTACGCGATTTATATCGCCGGCCTCGTGTTCAAATGGCTGAAGGCGCGCGGCGGCCTTGCTGCCATGGAGCAAGTTAATATTCGCAAGGCCGGCCTGTTGTACGATTATCTCGATAGCTCCGACTTCTACGAGGCGCCGGTGGCACGCGAAAACCGTTCGCGCATGAACGTTCCGTTCCGTATCAGGAATGCCGCCCTCGATGGCGCATTCCTGGAACAGGCCGGCAAACGCGGTTTGCTGCAACTCAAGGGCCACAAGCTGGTCGGCGGTATGCGCGCCTCGATCTACAACGCGATGCCGATCGAAGGTGTACAGGCGCTGGTTGATTTCATGCGCGATTTTGCCAAGAATAACAGCTGAGCAAGTGCGTTCGCTGCATCGCTGCGATGGGGCAACGTGTCGTTTAACTAACCGAAAGCAGCCCCATGAGCGTGGAAAACGATCTGAGTGAAACCCTGAAACAGTATCGCGACCAGATCGACGCGATCGACGAACAATTGCTGGCATTCGTCAACGAGCGCGCTGCGCTTGCGCGCGAAATCGGCACGCTCAAGAATGGCGGACCCATCTATCGCCCCGAGCGCGAGGCGCAAGTGTTGCGTCGTCTGCTTGATCTCAACCAAGGGCCGCTTTCTGATAGTGCCGTAACGGCTATTTTCCGTAGTGTGGTGGCCAATTGCCGCGCCCTGGAAAAAGAGCTTTCAGTGGCTTTCCTCGGGCCGCTCGGCACCTTCAGCGAAGAAGCGGCGATCAAGCAGTTCGGGCTGCTGTCCGCACCGGCGCAATGCGGTTCCATCGACGAGGTATTCCGCCTGGTCGAAGCCGGCAAGGTGGATTACGGTGTGGTGCCGGTGGAAAATTCCACCGAAGGCGCAGTGCCGCGCACCATGGATCTGCTGATGACGACCAGTCTGCATATCTGTGGTGAAATCCAGCTACCCGTACATCACAATCTGCTGTCGAAGCAGACGGACAAGAAGTACATCCGCCGGCTTTACTCGCATGCACAATCGCTGGCGCAGTGCCATGAGTGGATCAATCAGAATCTGCCCGGTATCGATCGCCAAGCCGTGGCCAGCAATGCCGAAGCCGCAAGGCTGGCCGCCAACGAGGGCGGGGCGGCAGCGATTGCCGGCTTGCGTGCCGGCGAGCTGTTCGGCCTCAACGTGTTGGCCGAGAGCATAGAGGACGACCCCAAGAACACCACGCGCTTTCTCGTGCTGGCGACACATGACGTCGCGCCCTCCGGCCATGACAAGACCTCTCTCGTCATGGCAACCAAGAACCGTCCAGGCGCGATGGCGGAGCTGCTAGAACCGTTCGCGCAACACAAGGTCAGCATGACCAAGTTCGAATCGCGGCCGTCACGTACCGGCATGTGGGAATACGTGTTTTTCGTCGACGTCGAAGGGCACCATCACGACGAAGCAGTATCGACGGCGCTGGTCGAATTGCAGCAGCGCGCTTCCTTGCTCAAGGTGCTCGGTTCCTATCCCATGGCAGTGATATGATGCTCGCATCCATTTTCCCCAACCTCCGGGTTTCACGCCCCAGCGTTATATGCCCATCAGCAAACACCTGCTGCAGTCCGCTGCCTTGCATCGGTGGACGCTTAATTTCAAGAGCGCGCGGCTAGAATCCTTCTATCGCCAGTACGCCCTGAGGCGTTTGCGGCGGGAGGCGAGAATCGCGCTGCTGATAGGCGCCATTCTCTATGGGCTCTACAGCCTGCTCGATGTCATGTTCGTGCCGGCTGAGGCCATCATTAAGGTCTGGTATGTGCGCATGCTGGTCATCCTGATCGCATTTGGCGTGCTGCTGTTGACGTTTTACCGCCGCTTTGTGCGCTATAACCAGTTCATGCTGGCCTTTGCCGGTTTTGTAGCCGGTTTCGGCCTTATCGCAATGATGTGGTGGTTACCCGACCTTGCCGTCAATTACTATTATGTCGGCCTGATCCTGGTCACGTTCTGGTGCCACAATCTTTCCGGCCTGCGTTTTCTTTATGCGACCACCGTCACCGTCAGCATGCTGGTGGCATTCAATGTGGTATTCCTGGGTTTGCGCCAGCTGCCGACTTTTTCCTTGCTGAGCTACGATTTCTTTCTGCTCGGCGCCAATCTGTTCGGCGCCTTTTCCAGCTATATCAGCGAGAAGCAGAGCCGCTTGCTGTTTCTACGCGAGAAAGAGCTCGACCAGGAGCGCTATCTGCAGTACGAACGCGCTTCGCATGACAGCCTCACCGGCTTGCCCAACCGCGAACTGTTGCGTGACCGTATCGAACAGGCCATTAATTATTCCACGCGCACCGGCCAGCTTTGCGCCGGCATTTTCATCGATCTCAACAAGTTCAAGCCGATCAATGATACCTATGGCCATGCCATAGGCGATCTCGTGCTGCAGGCAGTAGCGACACGTCTCAAGCAAGTGGTACGGGAGGCGGATACGCTATCGCGCCTGGGCGGGGACGAATTTTTCGTGCTGGCGCAGGATATTCATACCCGGGAAGCTGCTGCGCAGCTGGCACACAAGCTGCAGCAGCAGATCGAGATGCCGCTGACGCTGCAAGGCATTCCGCGCATCACCAATCTTTCGGCCAGCATGGGCATTTGTATTTTCCCTTATCCAGATTGTTCCGCCGTTGATGTCGTGCGTCGCGCTGATCATGCCATGTACCAGAGCAAGCGCGACGGTACCTCCGGAGTAACATTCGCCGCCTAGCAGGGCGCGGCTTGGAGCAGGCCTTTGCTGTAAAATAATCCGGCATCGTGGCACATGCGCCGCGATGTCTTACCAATTCATCAGGAGCCATTGTGACCAGCCTGTGCGACCTCGCGCCATCTTACGTCCGCGCCATCGCGCCTTATCAGCCAGGAAAGCCGATTTCCGAACTTGCGCGTGAACTTGGCCTGCAACCTGAGGGAATCGTGAAACTTGCTTCCAACGAAAACCCGCTCGGCGTAAGCCCAAAAGCGCTGCATGCCATGCAGCAAGCGCTTGCCGATATTGCGCGTTACCCCGATGGCAACAGTTTTGCTTTACGCGATGCCATTTGTGCCAGATTCGGCCTGCAACCGGGGCAGCTGGTATTCGGCAACGGTTCCAACGATATCCTTGAACTCGCTGCACGTGCTTTTCTTGCCCTTGGTGCTGAAGCGGTCTATTCGGAACACGCCTTTGCCGTCTATGCGCTGGTGACCCAGGCTGTCGGTGCAACCGGTGTGACGGTGCCGGCAAAGAATTTCGGCCACGATCTCGACGCCATGCTGGCAGCGATCACTGTGCGCACGCGTCTGGTGTTCATTGCCAATCCCAATAATCCGACCGGCACGCTGCTATCCAAGGAAGCATTGCACCGGTTCTTGCAGCGGGTTCCCGCGTCGGTGCTGGTCGTGCTTGACGAAGCCTACGATGAATACCTGCCGGATATGCTGAAGTCGGAAAGCGTAAGCTGGCTGGCGCAATTCGACAATCTCATCGTGTCGCGCACTTTTTCCAAGGCCTACGGCCTGGCGGGCTTGCGCATCGGTTTCGGCATGGCCGCGCCCGAGGTTGCCGATATCATGAACCGCGTGCGCCAGCCCTTCAATATCAACAGCGTAGCGCAGGCCGCCGCCGTCGCAGCCTTGGCTGACGAGGAATTCGTCGCGCACAGTTATGCGCTCAACCAGGCCGGCATGCAGCAGATTACGGACGGTCTGTCCGCGCTCGAGCTTGAATATATCCCGTCCTACGGCAATTTTCTGAGCTTCCGGGTGGGCGATGCCGCGCGCGTCTACCGGCGTTTGCTCGAGCTCGGCGTCATCGTGCGGCCCATCGCCAGTTACGCCATGCCGGAATATCTGCGCGTCAGCATCGGTCTGCCCGTCGAGAATGCGCGCTTCCTGCAGGCACTGGAAACCATCATGCAGGAAAGCGCATGATCATCGTCATGCAGCGCGACGCGACCGAGGCTCATATCGAAGCCGTGGTGAAGCGTATTCGCGAGCATGGCCTGGATGTCAATATTTCGCGTGGCACCGAACGCACCCTGATTGGTGCCATCGGCGACGAGCGCAAGCTCGACCAGGAGCAGATGGAAGCGCTGGCGGGTGTCGAGCAGGCGTTGCATATCCTCAAGCCTTACAAGATTGTCGCGCGTGAATGGCATCAGCAGGACACCGTCATCGATATCCGGGGCGTAGCGCTCGGCGGTAATCAGATACAGGTGATATCAGGGCCTTGCTCGGTAGAAACGCCTGAACAGATGGACCGCGCCGCTGCTGCAGTCAAGGCGGCCGGCGTGCGGCTCATGCGCGGCGGCGCTTTCAAGCCGCGCACCAGCCCCTATGCTTTTCAGGGTGCAGGCATCGAAGGCCTGGAGATGTTCCGCGATGCCGCCGACCGGCACGGCCTGCCCATCGTCACCGAACTCATGGATGCGCGCCAGCTCGATACTTTTCTCGAGTACAAGGTCGACGTCATCCAGATCGGCACGCGCAACATGCAGAATTTCGACCTGCTCAAGGAAGTGGGCCGGGTCAATGTACCGGTCATCCTCAAGCGCGGCATGTCGGCGACCATCTCCGAATGGCTGATGGCGGCGGAATATATCGCGGCTGGCGGCAACCACAACATCATCTTTTGCGAACGCGGCATTCGTACCTTCGAAACCGCCTACCGAAACGTATTGGATGTGACGGCAATTCCCGTGCTGAAGAAGGAAACGCACCTGCCGGTCATCGTCGATCCTTCGCATGCCGGCGGCAAGGCCTGGATGGTGCCGGCATTGTCGCGCGCGGCCATTGCCGCCGGTGCCGACGGCTTGCTGGTGGAAATGCATCCGAACCCGTGCGAAGCCTGGTGCGACGCCGATCAGGCGCTTGACCCCCAGCAACTCATCAGACTTATGGCTGAGTTACGCGGTATCGCCCAGGTGCTGGGACGGGAATTGGCCTGACCGAAAAACATGTATCGCGTTGGAAACGGCATCCGGCGCGGCTGGCAGGGCGGTTGATAATGAAAATCATGAGGCGGCTTTCGGTATTTTAGCCCTGTTGTACAAAGGGGCTGGTGCGGACAATGTGTTCACGCTGTAGCTAATGTTGTAGCGTATCTTATCAACCTCAATCTTAGGAGAATCATTATGTGGACCAAGCCAGCTGTTACCGAAATGCGTTTCGGTTTTGAAGTTACCATGTACGTTTGCAATCGCTAAGCGATTACTCGTGCAGCAACCTAGCCATGTGCTGGTTGCAAACGGCCGGGTTGCCCTACGGCAGCCCGGTTCGTAGTTCCGCATAATCATAGGGCGGCTGACGGGGTAGAATGCCCGGCATGCGCCCTATCATTATTTCAGACAGCAGCATTCGAGAATATTCATGCATATACACGTTCTAGGCGCGGCAGCAGGCGGCGGTTTTCCACAATGGAACTGCAACTGCTTCAACTGCGACGGCTTGCGCAAGGGCACGATCAAGGCCACCAAGCGCACGCAATCTTCCATCTGTGTCAGCGGCGACGGCATTAACTGGGTACTGTTCAATACTTCGCCCGATATCTTGCAGCAGATTCAGGAATTTGCGCCGTTGCAGCCGGGCCGCGCCATCCGTGACAGCGGCATTGCTGGCATCATCCTTATCGACGCACAGATCGACCATACCACCGGTTTGCTCATGCTGCGCGAAGGCCAGGTCAAGCGCGAAATCTACTGTACCGACATGGTCTACCAGGATCTGACCACAGGTAACCCGCTGCTCAACATCCTGGGCCACTATTGCGGCATCAATCACCACGCTGTACCGATCGACGGCAAGACCAGTTTCGAGGTGGCCGGCGCGCCCAACCTGCGCTTCACCGCGGTCGCGCTCAAGAGTGCGGCGCCGCCTTATTCGCCACACCGCAACGACCCGCATCCCGGCGACACCATAGGCGTGTTGATCGAGGAAATCAGTTCAGGCAAGAAAGTCTGGTATTCGCCGGGCCTGGGCGAAATCGAGCCGCATTTGCCGGCACTGATGAATCAAGCCGATTGCATCATGGTCGACGGCACGTTCTGGACCAACACCGAAATGAT
Organism: uncultured Methylophilaceae bacterium; assembly: GCA_966238525.1. Classification (GTDB taxonomy): domain Bacteria; phylum Pseudomonadota; class Gammaproteobacteria; order Burkholderiales; family Methylophilaceae; genus CBILOJ01. The sequence goes on from CBILOJ010000005.1 coordinate 7,000, forward strand.
CGACATGGGCCTCATGACCAAGAAGGCGCGCGACATTGGCCATAATCCGCAATCCGGCCCGGGCGGCATGATGGAAGTGCTGGATGCCTATACGGATGCGAGAAAAGAGCTGATCCATATCAACAATACCAATCCTATCCTGCGTGAAGATTCGGCCGAGCGCGCCGAATTGACTCGGCACGGTATCGAAGTCGCCTACGACGGCATGGATATCATTCTGTAAACGGAATTCAACATGAGCGACAGTCAATTACAACCGTGGAACCGGGAAGAGTTCGAAGCCAGGCTGAGGGAAAAGGGCAAGGGCTATCACATCTACCATCCGTTCCACGTCATGATGTACGAGGGCAAGCTGACCCGCGAGCAATTGCAATGCTGGGTAGCAAACCGCTTCTACTACCAGATCGGCATTCCGCAGAAGGATGCAGCGATCCTGTCGAATTGCCCGGACAAGGACATCCGCAAGGAATGGATCGTCCGCATTATCGACCATGACGGCGACGCCAACAATGAAGGCGGCATCGAGGCCTGGATCAAGCTGGGCGAAGCGGTGGGGCTGAGTCGCGAGGATGTGACTTCGCTCAAGTATGTGTCCCCGGGCGTCAAATTCGCCGTCGATGCCTATATCAATTTTGCCCGTCAGCGTTCGTGGCAGGAATCGGTATGTTCTTCTTTGACCGAACTGTTCGCGCCGCACATCCATCAGCAGCGCATCAGCTCCTGGCCGACCATGTATCCATGGATCAAGGAAGAAGGGCTGACTTATTTCAAGAAGCGCCTGACCGAAGCGCGCCGCGACGTGGAGCAGGGCTTGCACGTCACGCTCGATTATTTCAGCCAGTCGCGTGAAATGCAGGAAAAAGCGCTGCAGATTCTCCAATTCAAGCTCGACGTGCTGTGGGTGATCGCCGACTCCATCATGCTTGCCAGTACCGATATAAAGGTTGAAGACCGTGACTACCTCCGCCAACCCCGCTGACATCTACGCATTAGCCCGCCATTACCGCTTCCAGTGGGAAGAGGCGCAGCAATGTTACGTCTTGCTGTTTCCCGAAGGCATGATCAAGCTCAACGGCGGTGCCGGCGAGGTCATCAAGCGCGTCGACGGCAACAAAACCGTGGATGCGATTGTCCAAGAACTTGAAGCCGCGTTTCCTGACGCGCCTGATTTGCGGGCCGACGTGATCGCCATGCTGGAGCTCGCAGTCGACAAGGCGTGGCTGGAAAAACGCAACTGAAGCGGCAAATAGACAGGAATCCGACATGACCGAGACCCTAGGCAATAACGGCGTTGCAGCGTCGCAGACCAATACCCAGCCCTTGTGGCTGCTGGCCGAGGTGACCTATCGTTGTCCGCTGCATTGCGCGTTCTGCTACAACCCGACCGACTACGACAAGCACACCAAGAACGAGCTGAGTACGGAGCAGTGGATCGGTGCGCTACGCGATGCGCGCAAGATGGGCGCGTTGCAGCTCGGCATCTCGGGCGGCGAGCCGCTGTTGCGCGACGATATCGAGGAGCTGGTGCACGAGGCCGGCCGGCTCGGTTATTACACCAACCTGATCACTTCGGGCGTGGGGCTGACCGAACAGCGCATCGCCGAATTCAAGCGCGGCGGCCTCGACCATATCCAGCTGTCGATGCATGACATCACGGAAGAGATCAACAATTTCATCACCAATACCAAGACCTTCGAGCTCAAGAAGAAGGTTGCCGCCATGATCAAGGGGCACGGTTATCCCATGGTGCTGAACGTGGTGATCCACCGCTATAACATCGGTCACATCAAAGAGATCTTGGAGATGGCCGAGGCGCTGGGCGCCGACTATGTCGAACTGGCCAATACGCAGTACTATGGCTGGTCGCTGGTCAATCGTAGCCAGCTGATGCCGAGCAAGGAACAGATCGATCACGCGGAAGCCGTGACCAACGAATTCCGCAAGAAGGTCGGCAACAAGATGAAGATCTATTTCGTCGTGCCCGACTATTTCTCCGATCGACCGAAGAAATGCATGAACGGCTGGGGCGAGGTATTCATGATCGTCACTGCCAATGGCGACGTACTGCCATGCCATTCGGCGCGCGTGCTGCCCGGTATCACCTTCCCTAACGTCAAGGAACACGGTCTCGAATGGGCCTGGAAGGACTCGCCGGCATTCAATCGCTACCGTGGGGACAGCTGGATGAAGGAGCCATGCCGCACCTGCCCGGAAAAGGAAAAAGACCTCGGCGGCTGCCGTTGCCAGGCCTTTTTACTGGCGGGGGATGCCGAGGCCGCCGATCCCGTATGTAGCCTTTCGCCGCATCACCACATCATCGAGAAGGCCATCGAAGACGCCAAAAATCCGCAGCTGCAGGCACAGCCCATCATTTTCCGTACCGACAAGAATTCCAAGAAATACGCGAGCGGCGAATCGACGGAACGGGTCGAGGAATTCCACGCCCTGCCATAAGTTGACCGCTTGCCGCAAATGTTATGATGAAAGCGCGCCTCCAGAGGCGCGCTTTTTTATCGGCTTATGAAAAACAACATGAAACAGCCTTCGCAACTCGTCGTTTCCGTCGTGCTGGCCATGCTGGCGGCACTGGCGCCGTTCGCCATCGATACCTACCTGCCGGCGTTTCCCACGCTGGCTCAGGCCTTGGGCGGCACGACGCTGGAATTGCAGCAAAGCCTGACCGCCTATCTATTGCCTTACGCGCTCATGACCTTGTGGCATGGTGCGCTGTCGGACGCCATCGGACGGCTATCGGCCATCCGCTGGGGGCTCGGTATCTTCGCCCTGGCGTCGATCGGCTGTGCGCTAGCGCCCAATGTCGAGACCTTGTGGTTCTTCCGCGCGGTGCAGGGTGCCTCGGCCGGGGCCGGCAATGTGGTGGCGCGCGCCATGGTGCGCGACCTGTTCGAAGGCGTGGCCGCGCAACGCGTTATGGCGCAGGTGCAAATGCTGTTCGGCCTGGCGCCGGCGATTGCGCCCATCATCGGCGGCTGGTTGCTTGGCATCCACTGGCAGGCTATTTTCGTCTTCCTGTTCCTCTACGCCATGCTCGCCTTGCTGGTGGCACAGCGCATACTGCCGGAAACCGTAACGTCAGAAAAGCGTGTGCCATTGTCGGCAAAGCAGGTGCTGACCGGTTATGGCAAGGTATTCGGCGATTTCGAGTTCATCAAGCTCGTCGTTGCTTTCGGCGCCAATTTTGCCGGTTTTTTCGTCTATGTGCTGGCATCGCCGGTATTTCTCATCGAGCATCTGGGCCTGAGCGAACATCAGTTCGGCTACATGTTCGTACCTACCGTATGCGGCATGGTACTGGGCTCGTTCCTGGCACGCCGTAGCGCCGGCCGCTTTACTCCACGTGCCATTGCCCGGTTCGCCTATGGCTGGATGGCAGGTGCGGTGCTGCTCAATATTGCCGTCTGCTTGTGGCTTCCTACCAGCCTGTGGTTCAACATCGCACCGATTGCGCTGTATAACGTTGGTATGGCGTTCGCGCTGCCGGTCCTGTCGATCGCGGCCCTGGATCGTGCACCGCGTCTGCGTGGCACGGCTGCTTCGGCTCAGGCCTTCGTGCAGATGCTGTTGTCTACGGTTTCGGCAGGCTTGCTGATTCCGCTGCTCTGGTTCAGTCCGCTGGGTCTGGCATTAGGCATGGGCGGCTATCTGACATTAGGCTGGCTTTGCGCAAGAAGCAGTGTGGTATGGCGCGGGGTTGAGGCAGGGGCCTGATGTGAGGAGCCGGATATCGGCGGCCCCGGAGTCGCCGCTCAGGCTTAGGGGGTTTAGACCGTACCAATCGTTCTAGCCTAAACCGGCTACTTATTGCCTGCGGCTGAGTCTGCAGGATGGCTGGAATAGCGTTGCAGGCACTGCGAGATATTGATCGACATCAGGATGACCAATGTCATGTAGAGCATACTCAGGTTGCGCAATTCACCTTCATAGCAGAATGCGAGAAACAGCGGCAGGTTGATGACGAGGGCAATCCAGAAGTGCTGGCGTACCGTGGGCGTCATATAGTGCCAGCCGTTGCGTACCAGGATCCCCAGCAGGATGAAATGCACAATATTGAACCCTTTGGGCATGGGGACGCCATAATTGACCTCAAAGGCAAAATACGAGCTGGGTTTCATCAGCCACAGCAGGTGCTCGACGAGCTGGCTTTGCACCGGTTCGCCGATGTTGCCGGCGTAATGCAGCTTGACGACAAGGTTGATTGCGGCAGCAATGGCAAGCAGCAACAGTTCTATCAGTACGGTTTGACGCAAGCTGAATCGTGCGCGCAGGAATGGATAGAGCGTCAGCACGAAAAACAGGAAGGATTCCTTGTTGAAAGTGGCCAGCTCAGTAACGGCTACCAGCCACCAAATCTGGCCACGTATGACCATCAGCACGGCCAGTGCCATGAACAGCAGTTCCGGCATATCGTAAAAATAGCCGCCCTCGGTCAGCATGAGCGGCAGGATCAGCACAAAGGTGAGTGCAGCCAGTGTGGCCGCCGGCAAGTCGGGGTTGAGTTCGCGGCAAAGCGCGCGTAGCGCGAAAATTGCCAGGAACAGAGAGCCAAAGGACAAGCCGTACAATGCATAGTAACGCAGTGAATAAGAGCTGGCGGCGCTATCCTTGGCATTGGGGAAGTAGCGATAAATCATATTATGCTTCGCCGGGTCTTTTGCCAGCCAATTCTGGAAGCCCTGGCTGATATGATCCGGCGTCGCTTGTTCGATCAGATTGGCCATGCTGGGCAGCAGTTGCCGGTAGACAAAAGGGCGCTCGGCCGTACCGTCAAACATGGTGGGAGCGGAATAGGTTGTGCCGTCGCGGAATTCCCATTTCTGGAAAAAGCCGCCGTACGAGGCGGCGGCGACGATGAATGCAATGAAAAGCAGCAGCAGCTTGGGAGCGAGGGTCGGGATATGTAGCGTTCTCATGTGCTTATGTTAAGCACTTTCTCAGCAGTCGACGTGTACGATAGCGTACATACTCGGCATGCGACTTATGATGAGATAACGGTCCATAAGAACACTATCCGTTTCCCATGAAAGAATCTGTTCTCTTGAGCCCGAATTTCGCTCCGGCCAGGCACGAGCCCGGCCGTCATCGCGCAAGTGCGCAGCAGGGGACAACGACAAACGCGGTCGATCTTGACCCCCAGGTGCCGCTTTGCGTCGACCTCGATGGCACGCTGATCCGCACCGATCTGCTGCTCGAATCGTTTCTGTCGCTGATAAAACGCAATCCGCTGCATCTTTTCCATTGTTGTCTCTGGCTGCTGCGTGGCCGGGCACACCTCAAAGCCGAGATCGCGCGACGCGTCACGCTAGACGCCAGCCTGCTGCCTTACAACGAGAACATTCTTGATCTGATGCGTGGCGCTGCACAACAAGGTCGGAAGATTTATTTGTGCACGGCAGCCGACCGGCATCTTGCACGAGAAGTGGCGGATCATCTGGGCTGCTTCGACGGCATCTTCGCCAGCGATGGCCGTGTCAATCTTTCCAGTCGACACAAGGCACAGGAGCTTGAACAGGCTTTCGGTGTGCGTGGCTTCGATTACTGCGGTAATGCGCTGGCCGATCTCGCAGTCTGGAAGACGTCGCGTAAGGCCATTGTCGTTGGCAGTGGCAGGCTTGCCCGCCTGGCGATGGAGGTCAATGCAAATGTGCAGGCCATCGAAAGGCAAACCTTCTCGCTGCAGAAAGTCCTGAAGGCCATGCGTGTCTATCAGTGGGTGAAAAACGTATTGATTTTCGTGCCGCTGCTGACTTCGCATCGCTTCGTCGAGCCGTCGGCCCTGATGCCGACGCTGATCGCCTTCATTGCCTTCAGCCTGTGTGCGTCTTCTGTTTACCTGCTCAACGACATGCTAGATCTCGACGCCGACCGGCGTCACGAGCGCAAGCGCAAGCGGCCGTTTGCCGCGGGAGATCTTGCGCTCTCGACCGGCATCGTGTTGATGTTGTTGCTGGCCGCTGCTGCAGTAGGGCTGGCGCTGTTGTTGCCGCTCCAGTTTATGCTGGTACTCGGCTGCTACTATGCGCTGACACTGGCATATTCCTTCGCGCTCAAGAAGATGCTTTTGGTTGACGTGTTTGCACTGGCGAGCCTCTATACCTCGCGCGTGATGGCAGGCGGAGCGGCGGCGGCCATTTCGCTGTCTTCCTGGCTGGTGATGTTTTCCATCACGATTTTCCTGAGCCTGGCTTTCGTCAAACGTTATACCGAACTCGACGACAAGCAGCGTGCGGGCGGCATCGCGGCGGCGGGGCGCGGCTATTTCACCGACGACCTCAGCATTTTGCGCTCGTTTGGCACCTCGTCGGGCTATCTTGCAGTGATCATCCTGGCGATCTATCTCAATTCACCCAACAGCCAACTGCTGTATAGCCATCGCTCGGCCTTATGGGGCGTATTCGCCGCCATGATGTTCTGGGTGAGCTGGATGTGGATGGCGGCATTTCAGGGGCGCATGCACGATGATCCCATCGTCTTCGCGCTCAAGGATCGCACCAGTCTTGCCGCAATCGCGGCCATTATCGGTTTCATGCTGATCGCAATCTGACGCGGCATGTCCATGGCCTATCTCATGCTGTTCCTCAGCGGAAGCTGCAGCGCGCTCGCCAGCGTGCTGCTGCGGATCGCGGCGCGTATGGGCACGACCAATATGACCAGTTTGGGCGATATCGCCAGCACGCCCAATCTATTGCGTCTGGGAGCGATTTTCGCCTATGGTGCCGGTTTTGTGCTTTATGCCGTGGCATTGAAACGCGTGGAACTCAATGTGGCCTACCCGCTGATGGTAGGCATCGCCATCCTGGAGATTTTTGCCTATGGCTTGCTGGGCGGGGAAGTGGTGAGCATGAGGTCAGTGCTGGGCGCACTGCTGCTCATGGGCGGGATCGTGCTGATCTATAGCAGGTAGGCTAGTCAGAGGATGGAAACAAAAAAGGCCGCTTAGCGGCCTTTTTCATTATTCGACGAGCAGCGCTCGCTTATCCGGTGCACCATTGTTGGCGTCGGCATCCGGCAGCGGCTCCTTGCGCGAGGTAATGGTAGGCCAGATTTCAGCCAGGCGAGCGTTGAGTGCAATGTACTCCTGCTGGTCCGCCGGCACGTCGTCTTCGGCGAAGATTGCTTCTGCCGGACATTCGGCAACGCACAGCGTGCAATCGATGCACTCGTCCGGATTGATGGCGAGAAAATTCGGGCCTTCCACAAAGCAGTCCACCGGGCAAACGTCCACGCAGTCGGTGTATTTGCACTGGATGCAGTTTTCAGTCACAACATAGGTCATTTTTCGTCCTTTAATGCTTTGTTAGTTCGAAGCCTCGCTTCGTCCGCGTTATTTTAATGGATTTAAGCCTGCTGACGGAAGCCTTTCAATCCGGGCGCATTGCGTGAATTATTGCTGAATCATCCCCGCGCCTACGGTATTGTTGGTCGATTCATCGATAAGGATGAAAGCGCCGGTTGCGCGATTGGCGATGTACGGATCGGCCATGATCGGTTGCGCCAGCTTGAAGCTGATACGCGCGATATCGTTCATGGCCAGGCCTTCCGTCGGCAGCTGCTGTAGCGTGTTGACGTCGACCTTGTAGTGTATCTGGCCGACCTTGGCTTTGGAGCTGCGCGTGGTATGACGCACGATGTAGGTGCGTGCCGGCGATAGCGGCGTTTCCGACAGCCAGCAAACCATGGCTTCGATCTGCTTGACCGGCTCAGGCGCCTGGCCGCTCTTGGCGATCATGTCGCCACGCGAGATATCAATTTCATCTTCGAGCAGCAGCGTGACCGACTGTTCGGTGCCGGCGCGCTCGATTGACTGGTCGCCGATCTGGATCGCCTTGACCCTGGAACTCAGGCCCGAAGGCAGTATCGTCACCGCATCGCCGACGCTGATCTCGCCGGATTCGATACGGCCCATAAAGCCGCGGAAATCATGGAGTTCAGGGTCGTCGGATGCATGCGGTCGGCAAACGAACTGTATCGGGAAGCGGAACTGTTCGATGCGCTCGGAATGCGCAGGCGGGGCATTTTCCAGCGTTTCCAGCATGGTCGGTCCCTGATACCAGTTCATGGCATCGCCACGTTCCACCAGCATGTCGCCATTCAGCGCCGACATCGGGATGAAATGAATATCGCGCCCAGTGCGCTGCAAGCCGATCTGCTCGGCAAACGCGAGGTAATCGGTGCGGATTTTTTCAAACACGGCCTGATCGTAATCGACCAGATCCATCTTGTTGACGGCAACGACGATATGCGGAATGCCGACCAGCTGCGCCAGATAGGAATGGCGGCGCGTCTGCGTCAACACGCCCTTGCGTGCGTCGATGAGGATGATGGCCAGATTGGCGGTGGACGCCGCCGTCACCATGTTGCGCGTGTACTGTTCATGGCCCGGCGCATCGGCGATGATGTACTTGCGCGTGCCGGTGCTGAAATAGCGATAGGCGACGTCGATGGTGATGCCTTGTTCGCGCTCGGCCTGCAGGCCGTCGGTCAGCAGCGAGAGGTCGACCGCTTCCAGGCCGCGCTTCTTCGACGTGCGTTCCATATTGGTCAGCGTATCGGCCAGGATGGTTTTGCTGTCGAACAGCAGGCGGCCGATCAGCGTGCTCTTGCCGTCGTCAACGCTGCCGCAGGTCATGAAGCGCAGCAGGCTGTCGCCGTGCTGCTCGGGGAATTGCTCTATTTTCGACATCTTAGAAATAACCTTCTTTCTTGCGCTGTTCCATCGAGGCGTCCGAGGTCTGGTCGTCGAGACGTGTGGCGCCGCGTTCCGTGATCGTGGTGGTGGCGGTTTCGAGCACGATCTTGGCGACGTTGTCGGCATCGCTTGGCACCGGCGCGGTGCAGGTGATGTCGCCGACGGTGCGGAAACGGACTTGCATGTTGATGACTTCCTCGCCGGACTTGGGCTGGTTGATCACTTCGCCGCTGGTCAGCGTGACGTTGGCCGGGAAGATGGCACCGTTGCGCATGACGACATCGCGCTGATGGGCGAAATAAATGCTGGGCAGTTGCAGGTTTTCGCGCTCGATATACTGCCAGACATCCATTTCCGTCCAGTTCGAGATCGGGAAGGCGCGGATGTTTTCGCCCTTGTGCGTGCGTGCGTTGTAGAGGTTCCACAGCTCGGGACGCTGGTTCTTCGGGTCCCACTGGCCGAATTCGTCGCGGAAGCTCATGATGCGCTCCTTGGCACGCGCTTTTTCTTCGTCGCGTCGTGCGCCGCCGATACAGCAATCAAAACCGAATTCCTCGATCGCCTCGAGCAGCGTCACCGATTGATGCTTGTTGCGCGGCTCGTCGGGCGACTTGAGCACGATGCTGCCGCGCTTCATCGAGTCTTCGAGCGAACGCACGATCAGGCGCTCGCCGAGCTCGGCTGCGCGCTGGTCGCGAAAATTGACGACTTCCTGGTAGTTGTGGCCGGTATCGATGTGCATGAGCGGAAAGGGGAAGCGGCCCGGTCGGAAGGCTTTTTCTGCCAGGCGCAGCATGCACAGCGAATCCTTGCCGCCTGAAAACAGCAGCACCGGATTCGAGCATTGGCCGGCGACTTCACGCAGAATGTGGATGGCTTCGGCTTCGAGCCAATCGAGATGGCTCAGCGTTTGTTGGGTCAGAGTAGTGGTCATAATGTTCGCTTGTGATCCAATTATTTCTTGACGTGCAGGCCGCATTCCTTGGAAGCGGGATCTTCCCACCACCAGCGCCCGGCGCGGATATCCTCGCCCATGGCCACGGCACGCGTGCACGGCGCGCAACCTATGCTGGGATAGAACTGATCGTGCAGCTGATTATAGGGCACCGCATGCAGGCGAATGTAAGCCCAGGTTTCCTGCTCGCTCCAGTCGGATAATGGGTTGAATTTCTCCAGCCCGTTGGCTTCATCGAACTGACGCAGCGGCAATTCTGCACGGGTGGCCGACTGCTGCGCGCGCATGCCGGTAATCCAGGCCTTTTTGCCGGAAAGCGCACGGCGCAGCGGTTCGACTTTCCGCATGTGGCAGCAAGCCTTGCGTAGCTCGATCGACTCGTAGAAAGCGTTGATGCCATGGCTGCGCACATAGTCTTCCACCGCCTCATGCCTGGGAAAATAAAGCTGCAGCTTGGTACCGTAGCTGCGCTCGACTTCGGCAATCAGCGTGTAGGTCTCGGCGGGCAGACGGCCGGTATCGAGCGAGAAGATTTCGATCGGCAGGTTTTCTCGCAGGATGATATCGGTGAGCACCATGTCCTCGGCGCCCAGGCTGTTGGCGAAAGTGATGGCGCCATCGCCGCCGAACTCGGCCACGGCCGACCGCAACAGTATGGTTGCCGCCTGGCGTTTGGCCGCTACTGCTGCCCGCAAGTCTTCGGTCAGGGCTGGCTGGGTAGCCGGATTGGAGACTGCGGGGCGTGGCAGGGAAACTTCGCCGCTCATGCCGTGCTCGGGCCGATAGGGCGCGCGAAGCGGCGCCATGCCGGCAAGGTCTCATCGACAGCCCCTTGGTAGGGTTCGCTGAAATCCTTGAAGCTGACGAGCGCTTCCGTAGCTGAGCGATCGGCGCGGATCAAATAGCTGTCGAAGCCGCAGCGCTTGAGGAAGAATAGCTGGTCGCGCAACACATCGCCGCAGGCGCGCAAGCCGTTGCGATAGCTGTAGCGCGTGCGCAGCAGGGTGCCGATGGAAAAGATACGGCCGTCGGCGAAACGTTCGACATGGACAGCAATCAGCGGAAAGACGTTGAGATCAGGCTCGAGCTCGGCCAAAATTTCCACCGGTTCGTGCGTGGCCAGCCAGACACCGACTTCGCCTTTACCGAGGCGCTCCAGCAACTCGTTCTTGCGCTCGCGCCATACTGCGAGCGGCACCAATATCTTGCCTTGAGCCGGGATCGCGGTAGCGGCAATTTGCTCCGGTGTCGCGCTGGCTTCGCCCGTGAGCTTGAACAGCACGACCTTGCCGGCCTGCTTGCGCACGACTTCCTCGCTGGCCGGCAGCGTTACGCGCGTCCATTCGTCTGCAGCTAGGGCATTACCGACGATGAGATTGGAATTATCAGGCATGGCTGGTTTCTTTCTTGGCGACGGTCTTGTCGGCATAGACGTGCGCCTTGAACGGGGCCACGCCAATACGGCGTACGGTGTCGATGAAGCGTTCTTCAGGCGTGCGCTCAGCGATGTAGACATCGATCAGGCGCTGTACCACTCCTGGCATCTCTTCGGCCGAGAACGAAGGGCCGATCACCGTGCCCAGGCTGGCGTCGTCGCCCTGCTTGCCGCCGATGGTGACCTGGTACCACTCCGAGCCGTCCTTGTCGACGCCGAGCACGCCGATGTGGCCGACGTGATGGTGGCCGCAGGCGTTCATGCAGCCCGAAATGTTGAGCTCGATCTCGCCGATGTCGTGCAGGTAGTCAAGGTTGTCGAACTGGTTCTGTATCGCCTCGGCGATCGGAATGCTCTTGGCATTGGCCAGCGAGCAGAAGTCGCCGCCCGGACAGCAGATGATGTCGGTCAGCAGGCCGATGTTGGGCGTGGCCAAGCCGTGGGCGCGCGCCTTTTCCCAGACGGCAAACAGGTCGCCGAGCTTGACGTCGGTCAGCACCAGGTTCTGCTCGTGCGTCACACGAATTTCGCCGAAACTGTAGCGGTCGGCAAGATCGGCAATGATCTGCATCTGCTCGGAGCTGGCGTTGCCCGGTGCCTGGCCGTGCGGCTTGAGCGACAGCGTGACGGCGCGATAGCCGGATAGCTTGTGGCCATGCACGCAACGCTTGACCCAGGCAGCAAAGGCCGGGTTGCTGGCAATGGCGCTGTCGAAGCCGGCATCATGCGCTGGCAAGGTCTCGTAAGCGGCTTGGGTAAAGTGCTGTGAAACGCGCGCGAGCTCAGCTTCGGTAATGGTATTGGGGCTGTCCTTGATGTGCGCCCATTCGGCTTCCACCTGACGGCGGAATTCGTCTGCGCCAAGCGCTTTCAGCAGGATCTTGATGCGGGCCTTGAAACTGTTGTCGCGGCGGCCGTGGAGGTTATAGACACGCACGATGGCTTCGCAATAGGTCAGGATGTGCTGCCATTCCAGGTGCTCGCGAATTACCGAACCAAGGATAGGCGTGCGGCCGAGGCCACCGCCAGCCCATACGCGTACGGCGATCTTGCCGGCGTCGTCGCGATAGAACTGCAGGCCGATGTCGTGCACCTGCACTACCGCGCGGTCGGTTTCAGTGCCGGAGACGGCGATCTTGAACTTGCGCGGCAGCAGCGCAAATTCCGGATGGAACGTGCTCCACTGGCGGATGATCTCGGCATAAGGGCGCGGGTCGACGATTTCGTCGGGTGCTACGCCGGCGAACTGATCGGTGGTGATATTGCGGATGCAGTTGCCCGAAGTCTGGATGCAGTGCATCTGTACCGAGGCGAGTTCGGCCAGGATGTCGGGCACGTCTTCGAGTTTGGGCCAGTTGAGCTGCATGTTGGTGCGCGTGCTGAAGTGGCCATAGCCACGATCGTAGCGTTGGGCGATCTCGCCGAGCTTGCGCAGCTGGTAAGAAGCCAGCGTGCCGTAGGGGATGGCGATGCGCAGCATGGGTGCGTGGCGCTGGATGTAGAGGCCATTCTGCAAACGCAGCGGACGAAACTCTTCGTCGGACAATTCGCCGGCGAGAAAACGCCGCGTCTGGTCGCGGAATTGCGCAGCTCTTTCGTTCACGAGTGCCTGGTCTAATTCGTCGTATTTATACATAAGCTTGCTAGTTTAAGGTCCTAAGCCAAAACAAATTTTACGCCGATCAGCAGCAGGATCGAAGCCAGGATGGGGCGTAATACTTTTTCCGGTATCCTGGCACTCAGATGGCTGCCGATCCAGATGCCGGGTACCGAGCCAATCAACAAGCTGCCCAGCAGCGTGAAATCCACATGCCCGAGCGACCAGTGTCCGATACCGGCCACGGCGGTGAGCGGAATCGCATGCGCGAGATCTGTGCCGATGACCCTGAGCGTGCTCATCCTCGGGTACAGGAAGAGGATGGCAATGGTGCCCATGGCGCCGGCGCCGACCGAGGACAACGTCACCAGCACGCCGAGTACTGCGCCAACCAGGATCGTGGCCGGCACCTGTAATCTGTCAAAGCGGCCGCCGGCAACATCGTCCTGGTCTATGGCGCGTTCGCTGTTACGCAGCAAGTAGCTGCGCACGAGCAGGGCGCAGGCCGTCAATATCAGCGCTATGCCGAGCGCGTAGGTAATGAGGCCGGAGGTCTGCTGCCCGATCGAAATCAGATGCCTGATGACAAAAATCGTGATGATCGCAAACGGCAGGCTGCCTATAGCCATCAGACCCACGACTTTCCAGTTTACCGAACCATGCTTGCCGTGATGCACCCAGACGCCGCTGGTCTTGGTGATCGCGGCAAACAACAAATCGGTGCCCACCGCCACGGCAGGCTGAAACCCGAACAGGAATACGAGTAGCGGCGTCATCAACGAGCCGCCGCCAACGCCGGTAACGCCCACCAGCATGCCAACCAAAAAGCCGGAAAATATATAAGGCAAATCCATTAAGTCCTCGTTCCAGGCTTTTTAGTTAAAGGATTTCCACTATAGCAGCTATATAATTGGGCTTTAATAATATGTTATTCTATTTATATCAGTTTTCGTTATAACGAGGACGGCAATGAAGCTTCATCAACTGCGCTATCTGCGTGAGATTGCACGACAGAATCTGAGCGTCTCGCAGGCGGCCGATGCCTTGCATACCTCGCAACCCGGAGTCAGCAAGCAGATTCAATTGCTCGAGGAAGAACTCAAGCTGCAGATCTTTCAACGCAACGGCAAGCGCCTGACCGGGATTACCGAGCCGGGCAGGATTATACTGGACTTGGCCGAGCGCGTCATGCGAGAGCTTGAGAATATCAAGCGCGTGGGCGAAGAGTTCACGCATGTGGAAACCGGCACATTGACCGTAGCTACCACCCATACGCAGGCACGTTATTATCTGCCCGCTGCGGTCAAGGCATTTATGCAGGCCTATCCCGGTGTCAAGCTTACGATCCACCAAGGCAATCCAACCCAGGTGACGGAACAGGTGGCGAGCGGCGAAGCCGATATCGGCATCGCCACCGAGGCCATCAGTCGCCATGAAAGCCTGTTTTGCCTGCCGTGCTACCAGTGGAACCGCTGCGTGGTCATGCCGCACGGCCATCCTCTGCTGGAGGATGCACCACTCACCTTGGAAAAAATCGCCCGCTATCCGTTGATTACCTACGATTTCGCCTTTACCGGCGCTTCGCTGGTCAGTCGCATCTTCGGTGACGAAGGATTGCAGCCCAACGTCGTGCTGACCGCAATTGATGCCGACGTCATCAAGACCTATGTTGGCCTCGGGCTTGGCGTCGGCCTGCTTGCCAGCATGGCCTATGACCGGCAGCGTGATACCAATCTGGCCATGCTGGAGGCGGACCATCTGTTTCCGGTGAGCACTACCTATCTTGGTCTGCGGCGTGATGCCTATCTGCGCGGCTATGTCTATGATTTCATCAGCATGCTGGCGCCGCATAACGATCGCAAAACCGTCGACGCTGCGCTCAAGGGTGCTGCTTAACCGGCTTAGTACGGGCGCGGCATACAAACAATACATACGGCGAAGCTCGATGATGTTGCCGGCCGCGGCAGCGACCATGATAATGACAGGCATCTAGGCACAATCAGGAGGGATGATGAAACATTGGCATCGTTTGCTGCTGTTGCTGGCCAGCCTGCTGTTGCCCTGTACAGCTATGGCTAGCAGCATGGAGGACGCCACCGAGGATTCGGCTATCTATGAAGTGCCGGTGGCCTCCGGTGTCAGCTACGAGGATGTGGTGCTCAGCCTCAAGGTGCTGGCCGAGGGCAAGAATTTCGTCAATCCCGCCAATTTCCCGCTAGGCGAGCATTTGAAGGCGCGCGGCCAGGATCCGGGCGGACCGCTGGAGGTCCATGCCGTGTGCAACCTGAGCCTCGGGGCGGAAATCATGCTGGACCACCCGGAATTTTCCGTGTTTGCGCCGTGCCGTATTGCCATCTACCAGAAGCAGGGTCAGCTCTATCTCGGCCTCGATCGGCCGACGCACGATCTCAAGAGTATCAA
>CBILOJ010000006.1:0-21095 GCA_966238525.1 uncultured Methylophilaceae bacterium
CACATACTGGCAGCGGAAGGCGAATCGCAATGGACCTTCTTCAACGGCAATTATCAGGAATACGAAGCCGACAAACGCAAGCGCCTGGGCGAAGAGGCTGCCAAGCCCAAGCGCATACGCTACAAGCCGATCAGCCGCTAGGTTTTCAGCCGGTCACGAGATCAGCTTGTGGACAGGGGCGCTGAGCTGATAGGGCTGGCGCCGGTATACGTAATTGCTGAGCAGCAGCATTTCGAACTGCTCGGCCGGCAGCGGCTCGGCATAGAGAAAACCCTGGCCGAAGTCGCAGCCGGCTTCCACCAGCAGCTGGCGCTGCTCCTCGGTTTCTATGCCTTCGGCGATGACCTTGAGTCCGAGTTCGTGTGCCATGACAATGATGGATTTGACGATGGTCAGGTTGCCGGCGTCATGCGTCATGTCGCGGATGAAGGAACGGTCGATTTTCAGGTAGTCGACGTCGAATTTCTTCAGATAGGCCATGGAAGAATAACCGGTGCCGAAATCGTCGATGGCGATTTCGAGGCCAGCGTCCCGGTAGCACAACAGCTTGTTATGGACATTGGCCGAAGCATTGAGCAGCAGGCCTTCGGTGATCTCGATGGTGATGCTGCTGCCCTCCATGCCCAAGGTCTCCAGATGCTGTGCCCAATTGACTCCCTTGTTCTGCGACACCAGCTGTACCGGCGACTTGTTGACGCTGATCTGGAACAGCTCGCCTAGCTGCTCGGTCCATTGCCGGGAGGATAGCGCGGCTTCCATGAAAATCCAGTTGCCGATTTCGTGAATGAGGCCGGATTCCTCTGCCAGCGGAATGAACGCCGGCGGCTGCAGCAGCCCGAAGTGCGGATGGTCCCAGCGCAGCAATGCCTCGGCCTTGACGATGTGGCCGGTGCTCAGATCGATCACCGGCTGGTAATAGACCTGGAGCTGGCCATATTCCAGCGCGTGGCGCAGATCGCCGATCAGGCGCAGGCGTGCCAGCGCCTCTTCCTGCATCGAGCGCGTGAAATAGCTGAACTGGTTGCGGCCGGCGTTCTTGGCTGCGTACATGGCCTGGTCGGCGTTGCGGATCAGGCGCTCGGCATTGTCGGCATCGGCTGGGTACATGGTGACACCGAGACTGGCCGACAAATAGATGACCTCCTCGCCGAGATGGAACGGTTCCGACAGCGTCGCGATGATTTTCTGCGCCACCGCTTCGACATTGGCCTCGTCCTCGAGCTCGCTGACGATGGTGGTGAATTCGTCGCCGCCGAGCCGCGCTACGGTGTCGGACTGCCGCACGCAAGTGCAGATACGCTTGGAAGCTTCAGTCAGCAGCATATCGCCGACGTCGTGGCCGAGCAGGTCGTTGACTTCCTTGAATTGGTCTAGATCGATGAAGAACAGCGCCATCGGCAAGCCGGTGCGCTGCGACTTGAGGATCTCCTGGTTGAGGCGATCGCGGAACAGCCGGCGATTGGGCAGGCTTGTCAGCGTATCGAAATTGGCGTGCTGCCAGATGGTTTCATCCATGCGCCGCTTTTCCGAGATGTCGCTGATGGTGCCGGTCATACGCAACGCAGTGCCGCCGGCGTCGCGCGCCACCACGATGCCGCGGCTCAACAGCCATTTCCAGTCGCCGCTGCTGCAGCGCATGCGGTATTCGCAGATATAGGGCGCCGGGCTGTTATGGATGCAGACATCGAGCGCGACCATGACCTTGGCCATGTCGTCGGGATGCACCAGGTCGCCCCAGGCCTCATAGGTAGTGACTTCTTGCTGCTCTTCCTGACCGAGGATTTCAAGGAAACGCCGGGAACGCATGATTTTGCCGCTTTGCATGTCCCAGTCCCAGACGCCGTCGCCGGCGCCTTCGATCGCTAGCTTCAACCGCTCGTTGCTGATCGACAGCTCGCGTTGCGTATGCATGCTGGCGGTAATGTCGACCGAAATGCCGACGTGTCCGGCGTAATGGCCGTCGGGCCCATACCACGGCAGCGCATGCGTCTCCAGCACCACCGATTGGCCGTTGCTGTCCTTGAGGTCGAAGCAGCGGTGAATCGGCGTGCGCGCGAGCTGGCTTTCCATGAGGGCGGCAATGGCCTCTTCCGCATTGGTCTCGCCGAACGCCTGCAGCCAGTTCTTGCCCAGCATGTTTTGCGATGTCAGGCCAAGCAGGCTGCGATAGCGCGTCTCATTGATATAGATGACATTGCCTTCCGCATCCAGCTGCCAGATCAGCGCCGGCGAAGCATCGGCCAACGCGCGGAATCTGGCTTCGCTGGCACGTAGCGCCTCTTCGGCATGCAGGCGCTCGATCAAATTGACCGCCTGGTAGGCGTAGAGATCGAGCATGCGCAGCTCATGCTTGGCCGGCAGGTACGGCTGGCGAAAATACGAGGAAATAATCCCCAGCACTTCACCCGCGCGATTGATCAGCGGTGTGCACTGCACACCGCTGAAGCCCGCTTCACGCATATCGAGGTGGGCGTACAAGGGATCGGTACCGATGTTTTCCGTCACCACGCGCTGGCCGCGTTGCACGGCCCGGCCACATGGCGTGCCGAGCTTGACGTCGAGATCGCTGTAGAATTCGAGGAAAGCGGGCGTAAATCCTCTGTGCGCGAGCAACTGCAAGCGCCCACGCTGGATATCGTAAAGCTGCACACTGCCCATGGGAGCGCCCAGCAGCGTCATCGATGCCTCCAGCACCTCGTTCAGCGCGTCCTGCAGGATCGGCGCCGCCAGCAGCCGGTTGCTGAGGACATGCAGTCGATTCATGGCTTCGAGCTCGCGGGTAAGCCGTGTTTCGCTATGGCGCAGTGCTTCTTCGACCGACAAGCGCTCGATCAGCCCTACTGCCTGGTGGGAATAGATGTCGAGCAGGCTCAATGTGCGGGCTTCAAACTGCTGCGGCTGATTGAAATGCGTGGACAATATGCCGACGATGCGCCCGTCACGGTTGATCAGTGGCGTCGATTGAATGCTGAGCACGCCGGCTTGCGCCATGATCGCCCGATGCGGCGCGAAAGCGGGATCGGTTTGCACGTTTTCGACTAGGACGCGTTGCCCGCTGAGCAAAGCCTTGCTGCAAGCCGATTCCGTCTCCGCGCCTATTATTGCAAAATAATCGATGAACTCCTGGCGCAGGCCGTGCTGGACGAATAGCTGCAGTGTGCCGCTTTCGGCGTCGTAAAGCTGAATATTGCCCATGCCGGCACCGGTGACTGCCATCGCCGTGCCCAGCACCTCCTCGAGGGCGGCCTTGAGCGAAGGCGTGGTCAGCAGGCGATTGCTCAGGCTGTGCAGACGATTCAATTCCTCGGCTTCCTGGCGCAGACGCTGCTCCAGCACGTAGGCTTCGCGTCGTGCGCGTGCCAGCTTCACCATGCTGCTGACGCGTGCCACCAGTTCGCGCACGTTGAACGGCTTGGTCAGGTAGTCGTCAGCGCCGGCCAGCAGGCCTTCAATGCGCGCCTCTTCACCGGCGCGCGCCGACAGCAGAATAACCGCCATCGTGCTGGTGGCCGGGTTGTGGCGTAGCGCCTGCAGCAGTGCAAAACCGTCGAGCTCGGGCATCATGACATCGGTCAGCACCAGGTCGGGCTCGTGTTCCAGCGCAAGCTGCAATGCTTCACGGCCGTTGGAAGCCAGCAGTACATGGCAATGTACGTGGCAATGCTTGTGCAGCAAGCGTTGCAGATAGCTGCGCATGTCCGCGTTGTCGTCGGCTACCAGCACCGTTGCTACGGGTGCGCCGGCTGCGGCGACTGGCGACATGGCCTGTTCCAAGGTGTGATCGTCGCTTTGCTCCGGGGGGGAATCCACCCATTGCCGCGCTTCCTCGATGAAGGCATCGGCGCCCGAGAGCGTCAGCGGTGTTTCTTCCGCCAGTACCTGCTCGACGGGCAAATGCGCGTGCCCGAGCGGCATGGCGACACTGAAGGTACTGCCCAGGCCGGGTTCGCTGACTATGCTGACCGTGCCGCCATGCAGCTTGACCAGCTCGCGCACCATGGCCAGGCCGATGCCGGTACCTTCCTCCGAGCGCCCGCGTGCGCCCTGAATGCGATAAAAGCGGCTGAACAGCTTGGGCAATTCGGCTGCGGCGATACCGATGCCGGTATCACGTACCGCGAACACGACTGTATCGCCTGCCTGCCGCAGCGACACGCCGATTTCGCCCTGCAGCGAATACTTGAAGGCATTGGAGATCAGGTTGAGGACAATCTTCTCCCACATGCCGCGATCGACGAATACCGGCTGCGCTAGCGGCGCACAGTCGACGACCAGCCGCATGCCGGCATGTTCTATGGCGGAACGGAAGACGCTGGCGAGTTCGCTACTCAGGCTGGCAAGGTCGGTCGGCATGTATTGCGCCTGCATGCGGCCGGCCTCGATGCGCGAAAAATCGAGCAGGTTGTTGACCAGTTTCTGCAGGCGCCGTGCATTGCGCTGTATGGTGCCGACCTGCTCCAGCGCATCCTCGCTAAAGCTATCGCGCTGCGTTGCGAGCAAGTCGTTGGCCGGTCCCAGCAGCAAGGTCAGCGGCGTGCGAAACTCATGCGAAATATTGGAAAAGAAGGTGGTCTTGGCGCGGTCGAGCTCGGCCAGCGCGGCGATGCGCTGGCGTTCAGCCTCATGCGCCTCGGCATTGGCGACGGCGGTAGTGACATGCCCGGCCACCAGGTTGAGAAAATTGCGGTATTCGTCGTCGAACACGAGGCGCGGACTGACGCCGGCAATGATGAAACCGGCCAGACGTGTCTGGCCCGGCCGTGCCAGCGGCAGCACGACTGCGCGCTGCGGCGTTTCCGGCCACGGTCCGCCCGGCAACGTGCCGAATTTCGTCGACAGACGCTCCACCTCGACCGCACGGCCGCTGGCGGCCACCTTATGCAGCGGCCAGGAGGTGTTGTCGGCAAGCGATATACGCGCCGGTGCGGCCCGGCTTTCGGTTGTTATGCCGCTTGCGGCAACAAGCTGCGCTTCCTCGCCTTCGCCATCCAGCAGGTAAAACAGGGCGAACGGCAGGTCGTGCCTGTGCTCGGCTAAAGTGGCGGCCGCATATTCGCACGCCGCCGGCGCTGTCTGGGCGGTGACCGCTTCACCGAGCGCGCGTAGCGCCTGCAGCCGCCGCTGTGACAGCACGCGTTGGGTATCTTCCGAGCACACGCACAGCACGCCGCCGGTATTGCCGTCGTCATCCGGAATGCGGCTATAGGAATAGGTGAAATAGGTTTCTTCGGTAAAACCATTGCGCGACATGACCAACAGCACCTGATCGCACCAAACGGCCTTGTTTTCCAGCAAGACTTGTTCGCTTTGCGGCCCCAGCTGATTCCAGATCTCGTGCCAGACCTGTTGTGCGGGCATGCCGAGCACCATGGGGTGGCGCTTGCCGAGCACGGGGATATAGGCGTCGTTGTAGAAGTTGGTACGCGCGTGACCCCACCAGACGAACATCGGGTAGCGGGAGTTCAGCATGATGCCGATCGCGGTCTTGAGGCTTTGCGGCCAGTAATTTATCGCGCCTATCGGCGAAGTCGACCAGTCATAAGCGCGCATGCGCTGCGCCATCTCGCTGTCGCCTGGAAATACGCGCTCTAGTTCAGCCTTGCTTGATTGCATGCTTCAGTCCCCAATGATCAGTTGCGGGCGCTGCTTTCAGCCAGCCGCGGCCATGGCGGCATCGGCACGCTAGGCGTAAGCTATTAAATCAACGGTGGAATGGTCCTGTGAACAGAACCGCAAGCCTATCCGGCGATTGGCTTTTTTAGTATAAACGATTACCTTGCAATGTAACCGGACATTGTTCCGTGTGCTATCACACAAAGCAGCACCGCGCTTTTATTTAGGCTGTGCTGAGCAGTTTTACCCAGAATGCGATGACAGGACAACCCGAAAAAACTTCGAACAAAGAGCAGCTTGGTCAGCATTTCCACAGCATCCGCCAGCGTACCGTGCAGCTTGCCCAGCCGCTCAGCGAAGCCGACCTGACAATACAGGCGGCTGTATTCGCCAGTCCGGGCAAATGGCACCTGGCACATACCGCGTGGTTCTTCGAAGAATTCCTGCTCAAGCATCAAGCCGGTTACCAGCCCTACGACGAAGCCTACGGCTATCTGTTCAATTCCTATTACGAAGGCGTGGGTGCTCGTCATGGCCAGGCCCGGCGCGGTCTGATTTCGCGGCCGAGCCTGGCTGAAATCCTGGATTATCGCCATAGCGTGGATGCGGCCGTGCAGCAGCAATTGGAAGCCGGCTTGCCGCCACAGTTGCAGGCCGTGGTCACGCTGGGCTTGCATCATGAGCAACAGCATCAGGAGTTGTTCCTGACCGATATCCTCTATAACCTGGCGGCGAATCCACTACTGCCGGCCTATCAGACATTGCCGCCTGTTGCCGCGACACCGCCAGCAACGCCGGCGTGCATGATCGAATTCGAGGGCGGGCTCTACGCCATCGGCCACGACGGTATCGGCTTCGGTTTCGATAACGAATTCCCGCAGCATGCGCATTACCTGCAGCCCTATCGCCTCGCCAACCGGCCGGTCAGCAATGCCGACTGGCTGGCTTTTATCGAAGACGGCGGCTATGCCGAGCCGCTGCTGTGGCTGTCGGATGGCTGGACGACGGTGCAGACCGAGGGCTGGGACATGCCGTTGCACTGGTATCGGCGCGATGATTATTGCATGATGACTTTGGCCGGTCTGCAGCCGCTGGACCTGCAGGCGCCGGTGACGCATATCAGCTATTTCGAGGCCGATGCCTATGCCCGCTGGGCCGGTCAGCGTCTGCCGACCGAGGCCGAATGGGAAAACGCCGCGCGCAAACAGCCGCGCAATGGTAATTTCGCTGAGAAGGGGATCTACCGTCCCGCTGCCGCATCCAATGACGACGGACCGTTGTACCAGCTTTACGGCGATGTCTGGGAATGGACGGCCAGCCCATACACGCCCTACCCCGGTTTCCGCGCCGGCTTGCATTACGGCTCAGGGGCCATCGGCGAATACAACGGCAAGTTCATGAACAACCAGTACGTGTTGCGCGGCGGCTCCTGCGTCACGCCGCAGAGCCATATCCGCGCGAGTTACCGCAATTTCTTTTATCCACATCAGCGCTGGCAGTTCACCGGCTTGCGCCTGGCCGAGGATGCCGCATGAACGCCAATACCGATCTGCGCTCGCAGCAGCGCTACGCCAGTCTTCTGGCGAGCGATGTCGTGCACGGGCTGGCGCAGCCCCGTAAAACGCTGCCCTGCAAGTGGTTCTATGATGAACGCGGCTCCGAATTGTTCGAGCGCATCACGCAGACGCCGGAATACTATCCGACGCGCGTCGAGACGCGGCTGCTCACCGCATTGTCGGCCGAGCTGGCGCAATACATTCCGGACTTGCAGCACATCATCGAGCCCGGCAGCGGTTCCAGCAATAAGACGCGCATCCTGCTCGCCAGCCAGCCTGGTTTGCGTGAATACATCCCGATGGATATTTCGGCCGATTTCCTGCATGCCAGCGCCGCACAACTGGCACGTGAATTTCCACAGCTCGCGATCAGGCCGTTGGTCTGCGATTTCACCACACTGACAACGCCGCCGGCCATCGCCTCGCCAGGGCCAGGCCTGCTGTTCTTTCCCGGTTCTACCATCGGCAATTTCAGTACTGACGAAGCGGTCACCTTGCTCAGCAACCTGCGGCGATTAATCGCGCGCGAGCCCGGCTGGCTGCTGCTCGGTGTAGACATGACGCAGGATGCCGCCAAACTCGAGGCGGCCTACAACGACGCGGCTGGTGTTACGGCGCAATTCAACCTCAACCTGCTGGCGCGTATCAACCGCGAGCTCGATGCCGATTTCGACCTGGCGCACTTTACCCATTGCGCGCGCTACAATGCAGCGCAGCATCGGGTCGAGATGCATCTGGTCAGCACCTCCCGCCAGCAGGTGCAGGTGACGGATCGGCAATTCGAATTCCGGGCCGGCGAAACCATCCATACCGAAAATTCCCACAAATACCCGCAAGCACTGATGGAAACGCTGCTACAGCAGGCCGGCTGGTCCGTGGTGCGGCTGTGGCTGGACGAGGTGGAGTCGGGTTTTGGCGTTTATCTGTTGCGCGCTTCGAGTTGAGCCTGGCAAGCGGCACTAGCTGTAGGATTGCCATGATGTGTGCTTGGTAACGCAGCACCGGTTGGAGATTTCTCGCTGCACTCGAAATGACGGGTGGAAGCGTGCCGGCTTATCCTCGCGCCGTCATTCGTCATACGCAGAGTCCACTAGAATCCAGTGGTGCAGTGCCGTCCGGCAACTGTTTTCAAATTAAGTAAACATCGAATTGCTTGACGATGCGATACGCCGCCAAGTCAATCCAGCGTTGCTAGTGCCTGTTCCAGATCGCTAATCAGATCGTCGGTGTCTTCGAGCCCGACGTAGAGGCGTACGAGCTGGCCTTGATGCGGCCAATTCGGCCGCGTGCGTTGCATGTCGTAAGGCATGACGAGACTGCAACTGCCGCCCCAGCCGTAACCGATACGGAACAGCCGGAGGCTGTCGATGCAATGCTCGGCTTGCGCTTGGCTGAAGGCCGGTTGCAGCACGAAAGAAAACAGGCTGGCGGCACCGCTGAAATCGCGGCGCCAGATGTCGTGCCCCGGCGTACCCGGCAGTGCCGGATGCAGGACGGTGGCCACCGCTGGTTGCTGCTGCAACCAGGCCGCGATCTTGCGCGCGCTGGCATCCTGCGCCTGGTAGCGCAGCTGGTAATGCGGCAGACTGCGCAGCACCAGGTTGCAGTCCTCGGGGCTGACGCCGAAACCGAGGCGCATATGGGTGGCGAGCAGCCGCTGGTGCAGCGCAACGTCGCGCGTGACAAGGCTGCCCATCATGACGTCGCTGCCGCCCGATTGGTATTTGGTCAGGGCCTGAATCGAAATGTCGGCACCGAGCTCGAACACCGGCAGGGCCAATCCCGCCGCCCAGGTCGCGTCGACCGCTACCAGCGCATTGTGTTCGTGCGCGCGCCGTGCCAGAGCCGGCAGATCGGCCACTTCCATGCTGACCGAACCCGGCGTTTCCACCCATAACAGGCGCGTGTTGTCACTGAATGCCACCGTATCCGGCTGCAGTGGATCGTAGAACGCCAGTTCGATGCCGAAGCTGTCCTGCAGGAAGCGCGCAGCATCGGCCGCAGGTTCGTAGATGTTATGCGGCATCAGTACGCGCTCACCGGCCTTGAGCAGCGCCAGCAAGGTCAGGCTGATGGCGCCGAGTCCTGAAGGCAGCAGCAGGCAGTGCCGGCCGTCTTCGAGCAGGGCCAGCTTGCGCTCCAGGCGCTTTGTGGTCGGTGTACCGTAAAGGCCATAGCCGTATTGGTTGGGATCGCGCCAATTGCGGCGACGGACGCTGGCAACGTCGGGGAAGACGACGGTCGAGCCGCGCTCTACGCTGCTGGCGAGGCTGCGGAAGGCGGCTTCATCGTCGATTTCAGGCTGGACCAGCTGCGTCCAGGAAATGTTCTTGCGCATGCGGGCTCACTCTTTGATTTAGGCTGGCGCCGCGGTCTCGCCTTCGACCAGCAAACGCTCGCGCACGAAGCCGATATGGCCGCGCAAACCGTAGAACTGGTCGCCGAACGAGGCGGGAATCTTGATGTGATTGACCATGTATTCGATATGGTTCAGCCGCTGCAGCAGTTTTTCGCGCTTGTCCTCGCTGATCGGTGCGCTGAAGGCATCGCGTTCCAGCTCGAGCAGAGCCTTGTACCACGGATAGATGCGTGACTGTATGCGCCAGCGATAGACGAAGGGCGCGAGCCGCAGGCCCGGAATCAGCAACAGCGCGATCGGCACCAGCACCGCCAGCACGCGATTGATGAGGCTGGCGAGCCAGAACGGAAAGGTGCGGTAGAGAAAGCTTTTACCCGAGGTGTAATAACGCGTGGCGTCGGGGCTGATGCGGAATTCCTGGCTCAGCGGCGCCGGGAATTCGCCGCTCTTGCGGAACAGGCTGGCCGAGCCGTGCACTTCGCGCGCCGCTTCCAATAGCAGGTCGGACAGGGCGGGATGCAGATTCTCGCGCGCCACCAGCTCTACCGACGGCGCCAGCAGGTAGAGGTCGTTGACCGGGATGTTGCGGCCGAGGTCGAGCGAGCCTTCGGGCAGCACCAGCTTGTTGAGGTACTTGATGCGCCGCGTGTAGCCATCGGCCTGGGTGAAGTTGAAGATGTTGATGCCGGGCGTCTCCACCAGTGTTTTCATCAATTCCACCGAAGCGGTATCGCCCATGACGAACAATGCATCAATGCGGTTCTGCAGCAGGTCCTGGACCGGGTCGGCGCTATTCTTGGCAATGAGGGTGGTATTGCCGCCGGGTTCGATGCCGTTTTCCTTGAGAATGGCGAGCGCCAGCGAGTGCGTGCCGCTGCCCGGCGCGCCGATATTGATGGTGCCGCCGGCGAAATCGGAGATGAACTGGCGCGCTTCGCCACGGTAAAACACCAGTAAAGGCTGATAGGAAATGCTGCCCAGCGACATCAGGTGATTGGTTTTGCTCCCGGCCGCGAAGCCGCCCTGGACGAAACCGATGTCGACGCGCGCCTTGGGATCAAGCAGTCGCTGCAGGTTGTCGGTGGAACCGCTGGTAGATACGATCGTGAGCTTGACGCCGTCGCGTGCCAGAATGTCCCGGTACTTTTCGGCATTCTTCTGGAAGATGCTGCCTTCCGGGCCGCTGGCGATAGTGAGTTTGTTGGGCGCGGCCGAATTGAAAAAGGTGAATACCGCTACGCAAATGGCGAAGATGATGGCCAGCATCGCCAGCATGAACAGCAATATGCTGCGGCCATACAGTTCGGTGAGTTTGCTCCAGGTTTTTTCGACGTAGCGTTGCAAGTGGCTCTGGCTTATCTGATCGGATGCCAAACTTTAACGTCATTCGCGCAATTGTGCCACTGGCGCCGTGCTGACGTTATGATCGCCAACAGACAGTGCCCGCAGCCATACCGGGGTTTAATGGCGGTATGGCAATGGCCGATTCCTACTTTGCATGTCCACGCGCGAACTGCGCCCCGGCTCAGCCGCCCACTCCATCTCTATGGCAATGAAAGACGATTCGGCCAGCAAGCCACGCCGTTCACGCGCATCGCCAGCGCAGCAGGACTTCATCCCGCGCGTCATGATGTTCTACGGCATTGGCCTGCTGTTCGTGCTGGTGGGCTATCTTTTCGCCTATTCTTACCAATTCCTGCTTTTGCTGTTCGCCAGCATACTGCTCGGCATCGTGCTGTATGACGGCAGCCGCAAAATCGCCGGCAGGCTGCACCTCTCCCATTATGCGGCGCTGGCCCTGCTGCTGTTGCTCATCGTGTTCTGCCTCGCGCTGACGGCATGGCTGATTGCGCCGCAGATCGCCGAACAGACGCAACAGCTGGTCAAGGAAATTCCGGCCGCGATCACGCATTTCGAGCGCTACCTGCAGCAATTCGGCTGGCTCAACCAGTTGCTCGGCGGCACGCCGTCGCTCGACAAGCTGGCGCAAAACGCCTCGGGCATGCTGTCCAAGGCTGGCGTGCTGTTTTCGGGCACGCTCGGTGTGCTCGGCAACATCGTCATCATCATCTTCGTCGGCATTTATCTTGCTGCCCAGCCCCGTATCTATGTCGACGGCTTCATTACGCTGTTCCCCCTATCCCGGCGCCGGCGCGCGCGCGAAGTCATGAATGAGCTGGGCGACACGCTGGCGCAATGGATGCTGGGCAAGGTGGCTTCCATGCTCATCATCGCCGTGGCGACCTCGCTCGGCCTGGCCCTGCTCGGCGTGCCGCTGGCGCTGGTGCTCGGCATCATTGCCGGTTTGCTCGATTTCATACCCTATATCGGTCCCATCATGGCAGCGGTCCCCGCCGTCATGCTTGCGCTGTCGGACAACCCAACCCTGGCGCTTTACGTGATATTGCTGTTCGTCGGCTTGCAGCTGCTGGAGGGTTACATCGTGCTGCCGCTGATAGAGCGCAAGACGGTTTCCCTGCCGCCGGCGCTGACGATTTCGATGCAGGTGCTGCTGGGTTCGCTGTTCGGGCTGTCGGGCATTGCGTTGGCGACGCCGCTTGCCGCCGTGGTGGCGGTGCTGGTGGTCATGCTTTATGTGCAGGATGTGCTGGGCGACCCGGTCAGTACACCGGCCGCGCATGACGACTGAAAAGAACGGTCTAGGTGCTTATTCTGCGCGCGGCTTGTGTGGCGCATTGCGCGCCAGCCTGTCCCATAATGCAGCCGGCAGGAAACGCATTAGGCGCGCGACGATTCCCATCTGCCACGGGATGACGCAGAAGCGGCGGCCGGCGCTAATGGCGCGCGCCATACGGGCCGCGGCCTCGTCCACTTCCATCAAAAACGGCATGGCATAAGGATTGACGTCCGTCATCGGCGTACGGATATAGCCGGGCGCAATAGTGGTAACGCCGATGCCGTAGTGCTGCATTTCCACGCGCAAACTTTCCAGGTAACTGATGGCGGCGGCCTTCGACGCGCTGTAGGCGCCGGCGCCCGGCAAACCGCGAATGCCGGCGACGCTGGCAATACCGACGAGCCGATAAGGTTGCGCGCGCGCGTTTGCAGTATTGCGCATCGGTGTGATGAAAGGCTGAAAGGTATGCAGCAGGCCGAGCACGTTGATGTCGAAGACGGCCTTGAACACGGCGCTATCTTCCTGATGTTCGGTCAAGGTGCCGCGGCTGACGCCGGCGTTGGCAATGACGATATCGGGAATGCCGTAACGCTGCATGAAATCGAGTGCGGCTTGCCGCATGGCGGACTCGTCACGTACGTCAACTGCATATACCGTGCAATGCTTGCCGAGTTCCGTGGCCAGCGCCTGTAGCGCATCGTGACGGCGGCCGACTAGCCCGAGCGCTGCGCCCTGTCGCGCATAATGTCGCGCCAAGGCCTGGCCGATACCGCTGGAAGCGCCGGTGATGAAGACCTTCAACGTGAAAATCCGCTGCGGTGCACTAGGCGCGGCAGCGGATGAAGCAGCGTTCTGCATGGCAGCGGCATTAACGTTGCGCTTTATCCTGGCGCGCTTTCTCGATCAGGTAGTCGGCCACTTGCAATGCCTGCGGATTGCCGCCGGCCATGGTGCTTGAGGTCAGGTATTTGCCGTCGATGATCAGGCTGGGTACGCCGGTGGCGCCCGACGCGCGGAATATCTGCGCGGCCTTCATGAGCTTGGTGTTCATGGAGAAGGAATTGAACGCGGCTTCGACCTTTTTGCGGTCGAGTCCGCCTTGCTTGGTAATCCAGTCTATGGTGGCGGTTTCGTCATCAGGCCGCAGCGTGCGCTGCTTGTGGATGGCTTCGAACAGCTTGCTATGGAGTTTTTCCAGCACGCCGAGCGACTCCATGGCGTAGTAGGCCTTGGCCATCGGTGCCCATGCTGGCTGCGGCAGACCCGGTACGCGCTTGAAGTAGACATCCTTGGGCAGGTTCTTCACCCAGGCGGCCAGCTGCGGTTCCATGTGATAGCAATGCGGACAGCCGTACCAGAACAGCTCGAGGACTTCGATCTTGCCGGGCTGGTCCGTGGGAAGCGTCTGCACGGTGGGACGGAATTCGGTGCCGGCCTGCGGCGCCGCCATTATATTGGCCGAGAACAGCAATACCAAAGCGGCCAGCATAGTTCTTATCATGTCGATTTCCTTATTGTTTAAGTTAAGCAAGGGTTATTCAGATGCGTTGGCATCCACTTTGATCAGGTTGGCCTTGAATCCGTTCCGTGCCAGTTCGCTTCTGGACTTGTTTATTTGCGTAAGCTCGCTGAATGGGCCGACGCGTACGCGGTGCCACACGCCCTTGCCGGGGATGGTGGCGGTCTGCACTACGGCTTCGAGGCCCAGCAGCGCCAACTGTGCCTTCATGTTGTCGGCTTCCCGTTCGGTCTGGAAGGCGCCTACCTGCAGGAAGTAGTTCTCGCTGGCCTCGGCGTCAGGCTGCTGTTCCGGTGTTTCGGCCTGTGCCTGCTCCGCTTGTTCCTTCTGCTTGATTTCCTGATCCGTTACCGGGCTTTCCTTACCGGGCAGGATGGTATAGAAATCGAAGCGCGGCTTTTCCTGCGCGTCCTCTTGCACCGCTGGCTCCGGGACCGCCGTGACCGGCTGCTGCTCGATACGCGGAGCCTTGGTGGCGAATGGGCTGTCGCCGTTCTTGATGAAAATCGCCAGGCCGGCCGAAATACCCACGCCCAGCAATAACCCAAGCAGCAAGCCGGTAATGAAGGGTTTGCCCTTGCTTTTGCCGTTTGTACTCTGGCGGGTCGGTTTATAGTCTCGGCTCACGTTGTTACCTCGCGTATCTCTGGGTTACATTTTCTCGGGCGCGCTGACGCCCAGCAGTTGCAGGCCATTGTGCAATACCTGGCGCGTGGCGGCGATCAGGGCCAGGCGCGCCAGCCGGACCGCTTCGTCGTCAACGAGGAATTGCTGGGCATTGTAGTAGCTGTGCAGGTCGCCGGCCAATTCCTTGAGGTAATTCGCCACCATGTGCGGCGCCAGTTCGCGCGCCGCTTCCTGCACGACTTCGGGAAATTCGCTCAGGCGCTGCAGCAATGCCGCTTCATGCGGTTCGACCAGCGCATCGAGGCTGGCGTCAGCCAAACTGCTGATATCGCCGCCCCATTGAGTCAGTACGCTGCAGATGCGCGCATGCGCGTATTGAATATAGTAGACGGGGTTGTCGAGCGTGCTCGAGCGAGCGAGATCGATGTCGAACACGAGCTGCGAATCGGCACGGCGCGCCGCCAGGAAATAGCGCGTGGCATCGCAGCCGACTTCCTCGATCAGATCACGCAAAGTAACGTAGCTGCCCGCACGCTTGGAGATCTTGACCTCCTCGCCGCCGCGCATGACGGTGACCATCTGGTGCAGCACGTAGTCGGGCCAGCCTTGCGGAATGCCGATGTCGAGTGCCTGCAGGCCGGCGCGCACGCGTGTGATCGTGCTGTGGTGGTCGGCGCCCTGCTCGTTGATGACGCGCGTGAAGCCGCGCTGCCACTTGTCGACATGATAGGCGACGTCAGGCACGAAATAGGTGTAGCCGCCTTCACGCTTGCGCATGACGCGGTCCTTGTCGTCGCCGAAGTCGGTGGTGCGCAACCACAGCGCGTCGTCCTGCTCGTAGGTGCGGCCGCTGGCGATGAGCTTCTGCACGGTGTCGTCCACCTTGCCGTCGCTGTATAAACGCGACTCCAGCGAGAAGACGTCAAAGCCGATCTGGAAGGCCTTGAGGTCGAGATCCTGCTCATGGCGCAGATAGGCGACGGCGAAATGGCGTATGGCTTCCCGATCGTCGGCGTTGCCGTTGGCGGTATACGTCATGTCATCGGCGGCCACGGTCTCGCCGGCGAGAAAGGCGCGCGCGATGTCGACGATATATTCGCCGCGGTAGCCGTCTTCAGGCCAACCCGGCTGCTCGGGCGCCAGGCCCTTGCAACGTGCCTGCACCGATAAGGCCAGATTGTCGATCTGCGCGCCGGCGTCGTTATAGTAGAATTCGCGCGTCACGGCCCAGCCGTTGGCGGCCAGCAGGCGTGCCAGACAATCACCGACTGCGGCGCCGCGGCCATGGCCGACATGCAACGGCCCAGTGGGGTTGGCCGACACGAATTCAACCTGCACTTTGCGGCCCTGACCATGTTCGCTATTACCATAACCGGCGCCCTGGCGCTGGATATCGGCGATGACCGCCTGCCTGGCCTTGGCGCTGAGATAAAAATTGATGAAGCCGGCGCCGGCAATCTCGGTCTTTTCCACGTAATCCGAAGCCGGCAGCGCCGCGATCAGCCTGTCGGCAAGCGCACGCGGATTCTGGCGCAGCGGCTTGGCCAGGGTCATGGCAAGGTTGGTGGAAAAATCGCCGTGCTGGCGGTTCTTGGGGCGCTCCAGATGAATCTCGACGGGCTCGGCCGTGACCTGTTTTGCGGCCAGCGCGAGTAATTCGGTAAGATGTGCTTTCAAGGGGAGTTAGGCAAGATATTGAATAAAGATTGTTATTTTAACCTACTGCAGCGGCGCATAGATCATTGCTCGCACAATAACGCGCTACCTGCCGCCTTCGATGACTTCGTCCTTGTCTGAGCCGCGCATACTCAAGGTGGCGCTCGACGTGCCGCTGGACGCGCTGTTCGATTACCTCGACGGCGGCCATGTAGTGACGGTCGGCCAACGCGTCATCGTGCCATTCGGTCGGCGCCGCCAGATCGGTATCGTGGTCGAGATCACGGCGCAGAGTGATTTTCCCATCGAGAGGCTGAAGCCCATCCTGCAGGCGTTCTCCGCCGAACCGGTGCTCGATGCCGAGACTTTCGCACTGCTGCGCTTCTGCGCCGACTATTATCAGTACCCCTACGGCCAAGCCTTGCTGTCGATGCTGCCAGCACGCTTGCGCCAGACCGAACCCGCAACGACACGCAAGCTGTATGCCTACAGATTGACGCCGCACGGCCGCATGGCCGGACTCGAGATGCTGCCCAAGCGCGCCTTGGCACAACGCCGGCTTTACGATGCACTACAGCAAGCCGATGCCTTGACCGAAACCGCGCTGGCGGAATTGTCGCCAGGCTGGCGCAAGCACATGCAGGCATTGGTGCAGCTCGGATTGGCCGAGGCGCATGAAGTGGTTCCCGGTCTGTCGCTGGCGGTGCAGCCCACGCCATCACCGGCGTTGAATCCGGCGCAGGCACAGGCGCTGCAAGCCATGTTGTCGGCGCCGCCCGGCTTCAGAGCCTGGTTGCTGCACGGTATTACCGGCAGCGGCAAGACCGAGGTCTACATCCGTCTGATTGAACAAGTGCTGGCCGACAATGACGGTCAGGCCTTGGTGCTGGTGCCGGAAATCAATCTGACGCCACAGCTCGAGGCAAGATTTCGCAGCCGCCTGCCGCAATTCCCGCTGGTCGCACTGCATAGCAATCTGGGCGAAAGTGAGCGCTTGCAAAACTGGCGCCTGGCACAATCCGGCCAGGCACGGCTGGTTATCGGTACCCGGCTCGCGGTGTTCACGCCGATGCCCGGCTTGCGCCTGCTCATTGTCGATGAGGAGCACGACGGCTCCTATAAACAGCAGGACGGCATGCGCTATCACGCCCGCGATGTGGCGCTGGTGCGGGCGCAAAGGCTGAAGCTGCCCATCGTGCTCGGCTCGGCGACGCCGGCGCTCGAAACCTGGCACAACGCGCAAACGGGAAAATTCGGCTTGCTCAGTCTGGCCGAACGCGCAGTGGCGCAATCCGCCCTGCCGGCGGTGCGTTGCATCAATGTTGCCCATAGCGAGATGGAGGACGGCCTGTCGCCGGTATTAATTGCGGCCATGCGCGAACGGCTGGCGCGGCGCGAACAGAGCCTGCTTTTCATCAACCGCCGCGGCTATGCGCCGGTGCTGTTATGCCCGGCCTGCAGCTGGACCGCGCCATGTTCGCGCTGCAGCAGCCGGCTGGTGGTGCACCTGCGGCAAGGCCGGCTGCGTTGCCATCATTGCGGTCATGAGGAAAGAATCGTGCGTGCCTGCCCGAGCTGCGGCAACCAGGATCTGCTGGCGACCGGCCATGGGACGCAGCGGCTGGAGCAGACGCTGGCGCAACTGTTCCCCGAGGCGCGCATCCTGCGTGTCGACCGCGATAGCACGCGGCGCAAGGGCGCGCTCAACGACATGCTGACCGCCGTGCATGCGAACGAGGTCGATATCCTGATCGGTACCCAGATGCTGGCCAAGGGCCATGATTTTCCCAACCTGACGCTGGTCGGCGTCGTCGATACCGACAGCGCGCTTTTCAGTCCTGATTTCCGCGCCGCCGAGCGTTTGTTTGCCCAGCTCATGCAAGTGGCGGGCCGTGCCGGCCGTGCTGCCAAGGCCGGCGAGGTGCTGATCCAGACCGTTTTTCCCGACCACGCCCTGTTCAACGCGCTGCGCGAGCAGGATTATGCCGCCTATGCCCAGGCGCTGCTGCAGGAGCGTGAGCTTATGCATTTCCCGCCCTACCGCCATCTTGCCGTGCTCAAGGCCGAAGCCAAGGATTTCGCGCTGGTGTCGCGCTTTCTGCGCTTTGCCGCCGATACTGCACACAGCCTGGGCGAGGAAGGCGTATTGGCTTACGATCCGGTGCGGCCGCAGATGGAGCGGTTGAAAGGCATGGAACGCGGCCAGCTGTTGCTGCAGGCCGGCAACCGCCAGCCGCTGCAGCGCCTGCTGCGTGCCCTGGTCGCCAGTTTGCGCGAACACCCGTTGAGTCCGAAGATACGCTGGGCGATGGATGTGGATCCGCTGGAATTTTAAGCGACAGCTTGACTGTGCCAGCGGCGATTAAGGCGTCCTACAAATAATTCAGTTGATCGCCGACATGCGCGATTCATGCTTCTTCTTATAGTTTTCCATGGTCTTGGATTGAAACGACAAGGAGGCAGCGATGACATCCGCAGGCACTACCACCACCGATCACGGCAAAATCAAACAGTGGGTCGAAGCGCGCGGCGGCCGGCCCGCCAGCGTCAAAAATACCGGCAAGGGAGAACCAGGCATACTGCGCATTGATTTCCCTGGTTATGGCGACGATAGCAAGCTCGAGGAAATCTCCTGGGACGAATTTTTCGACAAATTCGAAGAAAGCAGCCTGGCCTTCCTGCATCAGGACAAGACCGCAGGCGGCGAAACCAGCCGCTTCTTCAAGTTTGTAAGCAGGTAAGACGCCAGGCGGCGTCTTACCCTATATCAGGCCCGACCGGAAAAGGAACCGGGTTTAGCGGTGGCCGCTGGTTTGCGCAGTCGGCCGCACGCCGCTGGCTAACACGATCTGGCAGATATGCTCCAGCCGTTCGATGTGCTCGAAGGCGCCCCAGGGATCACGCGCCACGGCGATGACGCCATGCCGGTCGAGGCCGACGATATCGGCCGATATGCTGCCGTCCGCCTGCAGCGCCAGTGCATCGCAAGTTGCCTCGGCCAGTTCGCGGCTGATGGCCGGCACATTGGGCACGTTGGGCGCCACGCGCGTATAGCGGTGGATTTCGGGGAATTCCAACGACAGCGCCTGCAAATCGAAGCCGGCATACATGGCGGCGATGGTGTAGGTCGGGTGTACATGGATGACGGTGCGGGTATCGGGCACTTCGACCAGCAAGCGCCGGTGCAGCTCGATTTCGCCGCTGGGCTTGCCGCCCGCCTCGGTTTTCATTTGCAGCAACGACTTGTCGGGCTGGAATTCCATCTTGACCAGGCTTTCGGCATCCAGCCGCTGCTTCTTGGTGCCTGACGGCGTGACGTAGAGCCAGTTCTCATTCTTCCTGCGCACCGAGCCGTTGCCGTCCCGGGTGGAAATCCAGCCGCGCGCGTAGCATTCTTTCAGAACATCGCAAATTGCAGTAATCATAAGTGGTAAAAGACCAAAACAGGATTGGACTGTAAAACTGGCGGTAGTTCAGTTCTAGCTTTGAATGGGCTGAAACTTAGATGGCCAGCCGGGGCATAGCATTAATGCAGTTGCTTACGGTTGGGCGTCGACGTGATATTGGGGACTGATGTCCCGGACAGCCTGCAGCATGGCCGCAGCGTTTTCCGGCGGCGTCCATTGCGTAATGCCGTGGCCGAGATTGAATACATGGCCATGACCGTGACCATAGCTTGCCAGAATGCGTCCGACTTCCCGCTCGATGGCTTGTGGCGTCGATAGCAGGATCGCCGGGTCGAGGTTGCCCTGTAGCGCCACGCGGTCGCCGACCCTGGCCCTGGCCTCGCCGATGTCCACGGTCCAGTCCAGACCCAGGGCATCGGCGCCTATCTCCGTTTGCGCTTCCAGCCACAGCCCACCGCCTTTGGTGAAGGCGATGCGCGGCACGGTACGGCCTTCGGCTTCGCGTTCGAGCCCGCTCATGATCTGCTGCAGATACTGCAGCGAGAATTCCCGGTAGGCATGGTGCGAGAGCGCACCGCCCCAGGAGTCGAAGACCATGACGGCTTGCGCACCGGCGGCTATTTGCGCATTGAGATACTGCGTCACGGCTTGCGCGGTGATGTCGAGGATGCGATGCAGCAGGTCGGGCCGGGCATAGGCCATCTGCTTGATATTGAGGAAATCGGTGCCGCCGCGGCCCTCGACCATGTAAGTGGCCAGCGTCCATGGGCTACCGGCAAAACCGATCAGCGGCACGCGGCCATCGAGGCTGCGGCGGATCTGGCCGACGGCATCGAACACGTATTGCAGACTGGCCATGTCAGGCACGGCCAGCTTGTGGATATCGGCTTCCTCGCGCAAGGTGCGCTCGAATTTCGGTCCCTCGCCCTCGGCGAAATAGAGGCCCAGTCCCATGGCGTCAGGCACGGTGAGGATGTCGGAGAACAGGATGGAAGCGTCGAGCAGCGGATAGCGGTCCAGCGGCTGCAGCGTAACCTCGGTGGCGAAATCCGGGCTCTGGCACAATTGCATGAAGCTGCCGGCATTCTTGCGGCTTGCGCGGTATTCGGGCAGGTAGCGTCCGGCCTGGCGCATCATCCATACCGGCGTGTAATTCGTGGGCTGGCGCATCAGCGCGCGCAGAAAGGTATCGTTTGTGAGTGGCGGCATGTTCAGGCCATAAAAATTAAGGGACACCGGACGCTGGCGCTCGGTGTCCCCTATGTTTGTTAACGAAACGGCATCGACTATCTGGGAAGGTTGGTGCTACCCATGAGGAACTCGTCCACCGCCCGCGCGCATTGGCGGCCTTCGCGTATCGCCCACACGACCAGCGACTGGCCCCGGCGCATATCGCCGGCGGCAAAGACCTTGGGCTTGGAGGTGACGTAGCAGCCTTCACCGTCGGTGGTGGCCTTGGCATTGCCGCGTGCGTCCTTCTCCACGCCGAAAGCATCCAGCACCTTCTGCATCGGGTTGGTGAAACCCATGGCCAGCAGCACGAGGTCGGCCGGCAGCGTGAATTCGGAACCGGCAATTTCCTGCATCTTGCCGTCCTTCCATTCCACGCGCACGGCCTTGAGCGCCTTGACCTTGCCGTTCTCGCCGATCAGTTCCTTGGTGGCGACCGCCCAGTCGCGCTCGACGCCTTCTTCATGCGAACTCGAGGTGCGCATCTTGA